>SCQT01000071.1 GCA_004322015.1 Chitinophagaceae bacterium | reverse complement strand
ATTCTTAACTTCGCCCATCTTAGTTATGTTTTTTGTGTGGTAACTCAAACATAACTTTTTTGGGTGATTCTTCGTAATCACCCAATTTTTCCCCCTATTTTACTCGGACAATAGTGATTTATTATATATAAAATTGAAGCGGTCAGGCAGTTCAAAATCGTTAGACCACTATTTTCATTCAGCATAAATAAAATTAAACCTTCCTCCCGGAGCCGTATCTCCATTAATATACCAATCCAATGGATCTCCATCCTGTTGCATATTATCAGACCATTTAAACTCCAGGTTTATTTTTCCCAAGGGGAGATTTAAATATCCTCTGGGGATACTAATCATCATTTGATTTCCTTTTACCCGATATTGAACTGTATCTATCGTTTTCCATTTCTTGTTAATATATTGCTGCAAGTTATTACCTCCTGCTACCCTGTAATTGTATCCTAACCATCCAGTATTCCAATTTCTATCTGTGTTCAGATATAACCTCATCCAATTACTTCCTGAATTGGGGGTTATTTTAGAAACTGTTTTGGCATAGAAGTAAATATATTGCTTATCTCTTGCTACTTTAAGCGTATCAAAATCATTTCTTCCTGTATTATTTATATAAATAACCTTCGGTTCTGTTTGAGCACCTGCATGTCGCCTTGGCTGTGTATCTCCAGCATAATCCCTATAAACTGGATAAACTTCTTTCCAATCATTAAAGTCGTGAATTGTTTTGGGAACACTAGGTAACGGATTAGAAGCTACTCCTTTGTATTCCCTAATATCACTTACCAATTGCATATAATAATCATCTTTTAAATTGGCAGTTAAAGTAGGTTCTATATCTCTACTATATTCGGGACTTGCTTCGTCACAGAACCAGGAATGATTGGAATCCCCGTCATTACTTTTTAGCCTTGGGGCAACCCATTCATTCCACCCTGTAACAAATATAAAGGGTGTATTTTGAGCTATAGCATAATTCCATTGTTCCTGGATATTATAGCCATAAGGCATATCAGTTTGTGGATGTCCTTCATAGCCATTATGATAACTGCGCCCCCAATTTCCTTTAAACCCGTAAAAAGCCGACCCGCCCATTCCTGCTTTCCAGTATGGATGTTGCGCTACAGATACATTAATAATTTCTTTCTGACCATGGCTATTATAAAACACTTTTTGAGGTCTTGTAAATGAAATCCATGGCCAACCATTTAATTTCTGAGATTCATTCGGCCATTGAGATTCACGGAAGGTGAAAAAATGTTCGTAATCTTTACCCTCTGCTTCATCAGAATGTCCTATGATAAGAGGTTTCCCATCAAGGTAAAACCAGCATTCAGGATGTTTATAGGGGGCATTGTTTTTATAAAACTCATCGTATACCTTTTGCATTGTCTCTCCGGATGCGGTATTAGTATAAAAAACAATCTTAGGCGGATCCCAACCTTGTTTGCGCACTGCATCCATGGCCTTCATCAAAGTATTCGCTGCCTTAGGGTAAGTGTAAGTATTGGTAGCATCAATAACTAATAGGTCCACCTGTGCATCTGTAAGCAATTGAATATTCCTTAATTGTACCCAATAATCTGTTGCACTATAATAACCATAAACAGGCCTTCCCCAATAATACATTCCACCACTTCCCCAAAAGGGATTATCAAAGTTATTTAGCACTTCAGGGTGTTCACATACAATCTTATTTAAATCCCAAAACTTCGCGGAAGTACCCTGACCTTGCCATAAGAAATAGAATAGAGCGACTTTCCTATTTTGTTTTAAAGGACCCACCCTATTACTAAGTGGTAAAGTACGACATAGGGCATCAGTACCTGCAAGTGTTTGCGCATTGCAATTTTCGGAAATTAGAGTACTCATTAGGGAAATAATAAATATAACTTTTAAGTTTAGCATAATCTAAAATCCCTACCTTCATTATTCTAAGGATCAGAGTTTATTGTTATTTAATTATGTAATATAATTTTCCTTGTATTTGGGAAATTGTTTCTATTTTGTTTATGCGACTTAACTTCTTCTGCAATAACGATCTTACCAATAATAAATGATGTTATCTCCACGGAACAGGTTCTAAAATCCCCGGTATCTTCTTAGCCTCATCCTGAGGTATTGGAAGCACTAAATATTTATCTGAATATGATAAATTCTTATATGTGGTTACTCTTTGGTATTCAAAGGTAGTATCTGACACTTTAGATATCATCATACCAGTAATCACCTGCCCCGTCTGATTCAGAATATCCCACCTTCTTACGTCGAAAAACCTATAACCTTCTAAACAAAACTCAACTCTCCTTTCATTTCTGATCCTGTTTAATAGAAAACTTTGCGTGTTCACGAAATCTGGAACATCTTCAATTTTAGGTTGCAAAGCTCTTGTCCTAATCATATTTAATGCCCATTTCGCTTGGTCTAAATTTCCTAATTCACACTCTGCCTCTGCATAGTTTAAGTATGCTTCCGCAATTCTGAATACCACTTTATAACTATGAATTCCATTTCCACCACCATTAGTTCCATACCATCTCACATCATGGGCTTTGCGTGAGTAATAGCCTGTTGTGGTATATTTCTCGTCTCCTGAAGCCACATCTGAAGTAAAATGTTGCGCGCCACCTATATAGGTATTAATAATAGCATGGAAATCTACACCAGTAGGCACTCCGTAATCTGCTCCATTATATAAAATATCTTTGTAAAATCTGGCATCACGATTCTCATAAGGATTTCCTCCAACTGATTCACTATACCCGTCTTCGGCAGCGGCAGGGTTAATTTTTATCTGAAGATGAGTACCATCAGTATATGCCACCGGGAGAGCACCATTTTTCATTTCAAAGCAATCTACCAATTCCTGGGTTGGCATTTGTCCACCCTTATAACAATTATACAGGCCATAGCTTCCAAGGGGCACCCCGTTTAGGTCCATTAGCTCTGATTGATCAGATGGGCATCTATATATGATACCCGGAACAATGGTTCCATAGGGTGCTGTCCATAAGTCGTTGTAATGATCCATATCAATCAATTGATAAACATTCAGGTTAATTAAATCCTTTGCTGCCGAGGCGGCTTCCTGCCATTTTTTAGAATCATTATCAGGATTATTTAGCGGACTTGCATTATAAAGAAGTACTCTGGATTTAAGAGCATAAGCAAATCCAGCCGATAAAAGGCCAAGTTGGTTTGCAGGCTGAGTTATAGGTAATATCTTAGACTGGATAATAGTATCACATTCCGCCGCGATTCTCTGTGTTATTTCATTATAAGTCGGACGTTTTAAATTATCCCAACCCGTAAAATTAACATCAAAAGGCTTATCTATAAACGGCATGGGGCCGTAGAACTCAAGAAGCTGGAAATAATAATAAGCTCTTAATAACCTAGCCTGGGCGACCCACTGCTTTTTCTCTAAATCCGACACTTGAGGCGATTGTGGTATATCCTGAATCGCAATATTCGCCAAACGTATTCCCTTCCAAAAGATATTCCACCAATCATTTCCAGGAGAACCTGAAGCTCCTGTAGAGGGATTGGTAACCTGATTAGTTACGGATAATTGCCCTGTTCTCCACCAATAACAAGCTCCCAAGTCTTCCCTTGCTTCAAAAGCATTATCTGTCAGGTCTTCAAGAGTTTGAAACCAGTACAGATTATCGTCATGCGTAATAAATTGTGAATAGGCTGCAGTTAGTAAACCTTCTGTCTCATTGTAGTTATTTAAAACATCTTTAAGCGTTAATCTTCCACTCGGAGCTACGTCAAGGGCCTTTTTACAACCACCAGTTATAAGCAATGAGCATGACAACACTACTATACTAATAATTATTTGGTAACTTTTCATAATTTATTTTTATATCATTATTGTGCAATAAACTTTCAAAAAGAAAAATGTACTCCAACATTATATACCTTCCATATAGGATAACTCAGATCATTGGCTGATTCAGGATCAAAATATTTTATAGGTAAATGATCAAAAGTCAGGATATTGAATCCGCTCACATAAATTCGAATCTGAGATGCGCTGATCTTTCGGGATAATCTTCGAGGAAAAGTATAACCAATTTCGACATTCTTTAAACGAATATAATTGTCATTAACAATCCAAAAATCACTAGGTAATTGATTAGAATTCCCTCCCGGAACTAATCTGGGATAAGTTATTTTTCCATGATTCTCATATTTCTGCTCTGTCCATGCCTGCAAATGCCAGTCCGTAAAATTACCTTCTGTTTCCCATACGCCTCTGTCATTAAGATAAATACTCATATCAGCGGCTCCCTGAATGAGGAAACTGAGATCAAATTGCTTGTAATTTAAATCAGCCGAACCCCCAAAAGTCCACTCAGGGACGTTAGGATAGCCTATTGGAGCCTGATCTTTCACATCTATTTTCCCGTCTCCATTCAAGTCCAGATATTTTATATCACCCGGTTGAGGGGGGGCACCTAAAGAAGTTTGGTCGGCCCATTTATTGATCTCCGCCCGCGAATTAAAAAAGCCGGCAGTCCTATACCCCCACATTTGCCCAAGAGGATATCCAGTTTGCCTATAGGGATAGGTATAGCCTTTCGGTAATTTCACTTCACTTACATAGACAACTTTATTCCTATTGTAAGCTCCATTTACTTTCACGCGCAATAATAGCTTATTTCCAATCCTCGTGTGGAAGCCCAATTCCATTTCAAATCCTTTATTCCATACTTTCCCATTATTGATAGGTGGGAGATTAGTTTGCCCAAACATATTTTCAGGTATAAGTCCATTATTAATAAGCAAAATATTATTCCTAATTTCATAGAATATGTCTCCATTAATCTCAAACATATTCAAGAAATCCCCGTCAATGCCAAAATCTGCCTTGTTGCTAACTTCCCATGAAATCTTTTTATTTGGAATAGAATTTTGTACAGTGGCCGCCGGAAGGGTAAACCATCCTGCTCCACTGCCCCAATTATCAAGATACAAGAATCTCGCCGCACCCATCTGATCATTCCCAACGCGGCCGTATGAAAACCTCAATTTCAAAAAATTGATTACAGACTGATTTGCCAGGAAAGGTTCTCCTGAAGCGACCCATCCCAGAGAAAGGGCGGGGAAAAATCCAAAACGATGACTGGGAGCAAATTGCTCAGAACCATTATATCCCGCATCAAATTCCGCTAAATATTTCCCCTTGTAGGCATAAGTTGCTCTTCCGACAAATCCAACATAATTAAAAGGTAGCTCAATGTTAATCACTTTCTGAATACGATTAAAAAGGAGCATGCCAGTAACATGATGGTTCTCAAATTTCCTGTTATAGTTTAGAGATGCATCTAACTGATATAAATTATTAAATCTCTGAAACTGTTGATCGACAAGGGGACTGTTGTTAGTGGACCCTAGCTTGACGTACGTAATGGAATCTCCTGTAAAGTTTGCTTCATAAACCGCAAAGTTCCTCGAATGAGCCTGAGTATTAAAAGCTGTTGCATCATAGGAGAAATCTCCTTTGATAGATAATCCTTTGGTTATAAAATCCAAATTCTCGATGGCTCCAAGGGTACTAGTAATATTGTTTTGATCACTAATCTCGTAGCCTGATCGATTTAAATAACCAAAAGGCGTTTGTGAAGCGCCACCTACAGCATATCGTGTTGATCCTTCCACTTCACCATCTGGGGTATAATCATTATATGCCAAATTAGGAGTGGATTCAAGCTTGGCCATCAAAAGAAAATAACCGTTAGTACCACCAGTACCAGCAAATCCATTAAGAATTACAGGGTCTCGTTGTCTTAATACGTACCCTCCGACATTCAAATACATACTTAAAGACGATGTCAAATCAATATCAATATTAGACCTAAAATTAAATCTATTGACTTCTTCATTAGCATTATAATTAAATTGATTCCTGAGAGGATCTGATTTAGTTTTGAAAAGCCCTGATTGATTCATATATCCAATGGAAGTAAAGTAACGCATTTTAGTAGAGCCCCCGCTGACATTTATATTTACCGTTGTCTGTGGGGCAAAATTTTTGGTAAATTCATTCATAAAATTTCTAACCGGATATCTAATTGGGTCATCCCCAAGTTTATAATGCTGTAAAGCCTCATCATTATAAGGCAGAGGCTGACCTGCTTGTTCGGCAACTTGATTTGAAAGGGTTGCATATTGATAGGCTGAAACCATCTTTGGTAAAAAGGTAGGTGCTTGTAATGAATGGTTAATATTAACGTCAATATGATTTTTGCCGGATTCCCCTCGTTTTGTAGTCACTAGGATAACACCATTGGCACCACGTACGCCATAAACGGCCGTTGCTGAAGCATCTTTTAAAATTGAAATGGAAGCAATATTATAGGGATCAAGGTCGTTAAAGCTTCGTTCGACTCCATCTACCAGAATCAAGGGTTGCTGATTATTTAAAGTACTTCTCCCCCTCAAATATAAGTCAACTGAATTTGTTCCCGGTTCTCCACTGCGTTGTAATACAGTCAATCCAGGGAGGCGCCCTGCAAGTGATAATTCAATATTGGAAACGGGACTTTTTTCAAGATCAACCGCACTTATGGATGAAATCGCCGCCGTCACACTAGCTTTTCTTTGTTCTCCATAACCCACAACAACTACTTCGTTGAGACTTCCCTGGTCCGGTAACAAGACAAGTTCGATATTACCTTTGTCTGCTGAAATAGTTTGAGACTGATAACCGATATAAGAAATTACCAGCGAGTCAGTAGGGTCTGCATTTAATTCAAACACCCCGTTCGTATTGGTAACTGTTCCTTGAGGCTTCCCTTTTATTCGCACTGTCACGCCAACCAATGGATTACCTAATTTATCCTTCACTATACCTTTAATGTGACGTTGTTTCGAAGTAGTTATTTTCTTTTCAGACCCATTGGCAACAACTAAATCTTCTTTAGTAATTCCATATTGTTGATTTCCCATGGATACTAATTTCACCTCCTTACTTTTTAATAACTCAGTCAGTGTCGTAATCAACTCATTCTTTCGTTCTTTCAAAACAGCTACTGGTAACTCTACTCCCTTAATAACATCATCGTCATACACGAACTGCATATGATACTGCCGTTGCAGTTGAGTTAATAAATCCTTTAGCTCTATCACTTCAGTATCTTGTGCACCGGTTTGGAAATTATAATGTAAGATTTTAGCATTATTTGCTACATAAGATTGTGCATGCAGCAATACCGGCAAAATGAAACATAGCAACGGCAAAAAAACCACCCGTCTCTTTTGTATGAAATTTGTCATAGTCAGTATGAATTTAAAATCATGAAATACTTAATTATTTATTTTTTAATATTTATTATTATTCTCTTCCCATTTTTTTCCACCTTCGCATGGAACATGACTTCCAGGGTTTTCCATAAAACAGCCTCATTCTCTGACGACACGGTACCGCTAATGGTTTTTGTTTTTAATGCCGATTCATTTTTTACCACCAAAGTATATCCGTAATAATCTTTGACAAGCCCGGCCAATTCTTTCAGCGAAGTATGATTAAAATGAAATTCACCGTCCTTCCATGCGAGGTATAATGCAGGGTTAATTTGTTGCTTAGAAAAAGATCCATTATCCCATTCCGTTTTCTCTCCAGGCTTCATAACAAGAGAAATATTTCCCACACCAGCTTTTACTTTACCATTGATCAGCACGACTCTGGCAGCGCTATCAATGCTTTTTACAGTGAACGAAGTCCCTAAGACAGTAATGTTTTCCACTCCCGCATGCACCACGAAAGGCACAGCCTCATTTTCAACGGTGCGTAAATGTTTTATATCAAAAAAAGCTTGTCCGTCAAGCCAAAATTCACGATCATTACCCGGATGATATTTCAATGTGGTATAACTATTCAGGAAAATTTCTGAGCTATCCGACAGGATAAGGTCTTTTTGTTCATTTCCTGTTTGCACAATGACAAAATTCTCCTTCCTTATATACGTCTCCTTATGAAGAAGCCACCCCGCACCCAGCAATATTGAAACGACGGCGGCAGCCGACCATTCTAACAGTCTTATGCGAAAGATTTTCTTTTTGCGATTCCTTTCAATGCCAGCCTCTATACGTTGCCAAACTTCCCTTTCCTCTTCCTTCTGATGATTTATCTTATCAAACGATATTAAAGCCCGATAATGGTCTATGGCCTCCCTTACATCTTCTCTTTTATCCGGATGTTCAGCTTGCCACTGTTCCCAAAAAGAATTTATCCGCTTATCTTCATTCCGCATCCATGCAAGAAAATAACTATCTTTCAGGAAATCTTCCGCACGGTAATGGGTATAATTATTCTTTCTGTTCATTGATTCTTCTGATAAATACATATAATAAACAGAGCCAATGCGGGAATTACCCCATCCATGAGAAAGAAATCCTAAAAAAGCGTGAACGGACAATAAGCAATCCTCAGAGGAACAAAGATTATACGTTTTGATATATCCCATCCAATTAATGACATATAAATTTCGTAAGTAAATCTTCTTCCTTTATACCCCGCAGATTTCGTGGTCTTTCGCGTGATCCCAATCGAATGTTTAGTCGTACACTCAATAGAACGATGGGCGTAAATGCTGATTTTCGGTATAAAAATCTGCGAAAATCGGCATCATCCGCGAGAAAAGCAGACAGAAGAAAAAGGAACTTCCATTGTTGAATTCTGAAAGGATATAAAACCCGAAGAGTATCCGGAAGATTGTGATGATAAGACTGCTTATCTCAAACGCCTGGAAGATAAATATGAGAAATAAACTCTTAATGGATGCTACTATAATTGCCGGATTTTTATCGGTCAGGCTTGAATCTGTATAGGCTCAAATAGTCATTGACAGCATCACGAACAATAACATATCCGATACCAGCATCTCCTTAAAATATTTCCGCATAATTGTTATGGCCCTGCCCATGATCTTGTAAGAAGCCTTCACCGAAACATGCATAGTCTCTGCAATTTCGGTATATTCAAGCCCTATATAAAAACGGAGAAAGATACATTCCTTCTGATGATGGGTGAGTTTGTTTAAGGCAGCCCTTATTTGACGTTTTTGCATAGCCTCTTCATCATCCTGAATAAGCGAATCTTCAATATTTGTATAGCGCAGGTCAAATATTGGCATTCTCATAGCGCGAATCGCACGTTCTGTCATGCGATGCATCTGGTCTGTCTTATTCAGTATAGTTCCTCTTAAAGCGCTGAATAAATAAGGTTTTATATGTGTGGTCTCCTGCAAAGTATTCCTGTTGAGCCACATTTTGATAAATAAATCCTGAATGCAATCCTTCACCGTTTCTTTATCTTTACACAATCGTATGCCATACTCATATAACAGAGAAAAATAATTCTGGTAAATTTCCGCATAAGAGGATCTGTCACCTTGCTGAAAAGATGTCCAGAGTTGTGCATCATGCCTATTGAAAGTATCATTTTGCATAAGTTCAAAAGATTTATGAATGCTAAAGTATATCTAACTTCCAATACAACTATCCTGTACTGTGCTGCCTTACCTACATAAAGGCGGATCAGGTTAGTTAATAGATTTCATTTGATAAATAGGTGAAGAGCCTCTGTTACGAATGAATTGAATATCAGAAGGCGGGTATTAAGAAACTCACTTAATAAGCAAAATACAACAATGATTTGACAAAATAATACTATTCGGAAGAATTACTAAAGTCAAGTACTAAACTATTATTTTCAGGGAGCACTCTCAGAATAACGTCTCCGCCAGGTTGAGTGAATAACCCTGACTTTGCCTCAATCAAATAATTTATTCCTTCAAATCGGCTATTTATGGCGCCGGAACTTATTCGTCTAAAAGGCAGACGGGCTGAAGGAGCAGCAGACAGATCGAGAAACCAGTTAATAGAATGACTCCCATTCATTTTAATGTTTATTTGCCTTTCACTAATATCCATCACGAGTGTATCTTCAACCGGTTCTACGGGCCACGATATGTGTAACTTTCCTTTTATGCTGCTTGTAATTTGTGGATTACCGCTACCCTTCATCAAGATTTCTTTTCCATTTATAAGTGTCTTAAACCACAATCCGGCCATCTTGTCTTTTGCGCTCCATCTGTTTCCGTCCACAAAAGGAAGTGTAAAAAAAGAATATTTTCCCGAGGTTGATTTCTGATACAGATAGGCAGAAACCATATTCTCATTGAATAAATGAATATCCCTGAACCGTAAGGTACCGTTTCTCCATAGTAAATTCATTCTGTAAAATCTACTATCAAACCAGACAGTTTTAAGATCACTACCGTCTGAATCATCACTTGCGACCACAGAGGTAGAAGGTGTGACTTTAAAATTTTTACGAAACCATTTCCCCGTTTCTGCCAAGGTTTCTACCTTTATTTTTCTTTGATCCCTCAAACGGGCAATCAAAGGCATTTGAATATTAAACCCCTTTCCCATTCTCTTCCATGTAAATGAATTTTCCTGACCTGCCTGGACGTATGCAAATGCCAACGATTCTCCTCTAATGAATTGTTTGAAATACCAATGAACCCAGGCTGAATCGCCTCCGCCAAACTGGTACACCGGCTCCAAGGTAACAACACCCTGCCTGTTGGCGCCAATCCCATTATCATATTGACGAATAGGATCGCTTCCCAACATCCGGAAAACAGGAACAGGTATCTGATTTTTCGGATCCTGCGCCGGCATATAAGCATTTTTCTTACTCGGATAATATGCCTGATTCCAATAACCTCCCCATAACGTATAGCCATCCGTACCGATCTGGTCTTTGCAATTACAGGAAGCCACAATACCGTACTTTTTATATAAGTAACTTAAAGTATAGGCATCAATAAACCACGAGCCGACGGACCCCGGATAATACCCAAAGATCTCTTTAAACTTTCTCATATAAGTATCCGCCAATTTCTTCCTTTCATCAGGAGAATATCCAGTGGAAAAGTCCGCACTTGAATACGGATCCCAAGAGGTTTTCCCTCTCCATTTAAGACCTGCATCCTCTGCAAGGGGTTCCGGGATTTCCCACCAGGCGCCAATCTCAAATGAGTCGGCGGGAAGCGCTTTCAGAAGCCTTTGATAACCCGAATCAAGCAGCGCATCATATTGCAATAAAAACGTCCCTTTTAGTTTATATTTTCTCATTATTGCTACCTGATTCACGACCGTTTCAAACAACACCTCTTTCGTGATTTCCGGATCCCTTGGCTCATCTAAGCGGATAAAATTGACAATATTCACTATTTTAGGATGCGCGATTTTGATTGGAGACTCCATTTTACGTTCAGGGAAAGTAAAGGAACACAATACATACACACCCATCGCTATGCAAACGATTAAACTGAATAAAATTATTTTTATCCTACTCATATAAAGTTTTTTTTACCCACACGATTTTATAGCGTGCAAGCAAATGGTAAGGATGTAGTGTCATGTCAAAAATAATGTGTCAATACCTGAAATATATTGACCGCAATTTAATAAACTATCCCGGGATACAATCTTTTACTTATGGGATTATTTATCGGACTATTCGTTCACAATCCGGCTAAACCCCGTATGGGACTGATTTGGGAAAAGCTGACGCTGTCGGGATTTTATAAATACATGAAACAGCCTGCATCTCTGTAGCTCCCTGCAGGCAGACATTTTTTATATCCTATTTCAAAAACTATGAGAAAGATCATATTTTTTCTTCTTTTTGCTCATAGTTTTTCAGCATTCACCCATAGTAATTTTACACTGTCATTTTAAGAATGAGCCGTTAATCGTGAACGAAGAGTCCCGATATCCGGACAAGAATTAACCCCCCCCTGAAAATTATTATAACTATCTCAGTTTTGTTATGGGTACAATATAACCCCGTGCTATTGGCAGGCATACGCTGAAGCATGGAATATCCGGACAGAAATAAAATGCCCGGAATACATCTCCCTGTTTAATTCCCGCCTCTTTATGTTTTATTTATTAAAATAAAAATCATAAAGTCATGGAACAGCATGTAAAAGAATCGCCGGAAAAAGAAAAGACGATTACAGATCACGTCGGGCAAAAACCTATCTCCAGAAGTCGCTTCTTAACTACCGCGGGTATAATCTTAGCGGGTTCAGCAGGGCTTGCTACGGCAGGCGAAGCTTTCCGGCAATGGCCGCGACGCCACAGGCCAGTTCAGCCACATCAATCCGGCGGTCAGGCTTCTGTTAAGAATTCAAGTCAGGATATGATGCCCGTCACACAATCTCTTTTAAAGCCGGTACGGGTGTCTGCAGACCCGGCCAATGTCCCGCTTCCAATTCATCGCTCCGTGCCTGTTACTCAAAAAGTCAGGTTAGAAGCCAAAGAAATAATTGGAGAAATCACTGATGGTGTTTTATTTCACTATATGACCTTTAATGGCCAGGTTCCTGCGCCTATGATCAGAGTCCGCGAAGGTGATACAGTGGATTTAACGTTGACTGACAATACCCATAGTCAACAAAGTCACAGTGTGGATTTTCATAGCTGTTTTGGTACCGGAGGAGGCGCTGCCTATACTACCGTTTCACCCGGCCAGTCGAAGCATATTCGTTTTAAGGTCATGAATCCGGGGGCTTTCATCTATCATTGTGCGGTCCATGATCTGGATTATCACATCAGCAGCGGCATGTTTGGCCTGATCCTGGTAGAACCCAAAGAGGGACTGGCTCCGGTGGATCATGAATTTTATTTTGGTCAGAATGAAATTTATGTGGATGACCCTCAGGATAAAAATACACCCGCTGTTTTCAATTTTGACAACATGATAGCAGAAAAGCCAAAGTATGTCGTGTTAAACGGTGAATTCAATGCAATTACCGCCGGCAAATACGGGGCTTTAAAAGTTAGGGAAGGAGAAACTGTCCGGATATTCTTTGTAAATGGAGGACCCAACCTGATCAGCAGCTTTCATCCTATCGGAAATATCTGGAATAAATTCTGGCTGCAGGGTTCCCTGACCAATCCTCCTTTTACGATGATGCAGACGGTACAGGTAAATCCGGGCAGTTGTGCCATCCTTGAAATGCAATTGCCGGTTCCGGAGGTGATCCGGCTTGCGGATCATTCCATTACCAGGACAGCCCGACAGGGGTTGTTAGCAGAAATTGAAGTGTCAGGTTCCCCGGTGCCTGATATATTTGAGCCGGTAAAATCGTGATCGCCGTAGTCTCTCCGGGGCTGGTAAACCCATCTTGTTCACCGCTGATGGTTTGGTAGTATAAGGTGACCATCTTTTTCACTTTGCTATCATGGTGGTGGCCCGCAATGCCTGAACTACCATATCGCTGCCACCATGATTGATCATTATTTGAATGATGAAAAATCGTCCGCTATACCTGTTTTTCACTGTTTTTACCTAAAATTTTAATCTATTTATAAAAATTTAACTATATTGAGGCGTCGTTGGCGAACTATCCTTTTATTTTAACCTAAAAAATATACTAATGAAAACGAAAGACAGGGGGAATTATTTAGAGCATCCTGCATTCTTATTCCCTTTCCATCTGCAGCTCAATCCCATTTATTCAGTACTTACCTTCTTCCTTTTTCTTCCGAACCCCGGGTGAGGAAATAACAACAATTTTCTATCGGTTTCTTAGATCCGTATAAAAAAGACGATCCCGGCATAGCCGGGACCCTCTTAAATGTTTTCAAAAAAATAAAGTCCCACGGAGTACGCAGGACTTAAGAAAAATCTTCGGCTTATAGCCTTATTGTGATAAGCTTTCGAATGCAAATCTAATAAAAATTATAACTCAAATGGAAAAAATTCTTGGACTTGATTTAGGCACCAATTCTATTGGTTGGGCAATTAGAGAAATAAACACTGGGTTAGAAAATCAAATAATTGACAAGGGTGTTTTAACCTTTGACAAAGGTGTGGCGGAAGACAAAAGTGGGGAACACCCTATGGTTCAAAAGAGAACTGAGATCCGGGGCAAACGAAGGAATTATCAAGGGGAAAAATATCGGAAATGGGAACTTTTAAAGTGCCTAATTGAAAATGGAATGTGCCCATTGACAATCGATGAATTGAATGATTGGAAACAATACAGAAAGGGGATTGGGAGGAAATATCCCCAACGAAAAGAATTTATTAATTGGCTAAGATTTGATTTCGATGGCGACGGAAAGCCTGATTTTGACAGATTGGGATTTGATAAACATGAAAGCTATTATTTATTCCGTAAACTGATTGTGGACGAATCAAAAATTGAAATTTTTAAAAAGGAACCACAAATAATTGGAAGGGTCTTATATCAATTAGTACAGCGAAGGGGATATAATGATGGGAATGATATTGACGAAACTGAAATGGAGGAATTGAGTAAGACCATCATGAAAGAAAGTAACGAAAGCGGAGCGGCGGGTGCTGATGAAATTAGACCATATATTGAGAAGTATGTGACCTTAGGGGCCGCCTTATATCAAATACAAAAAGAGAAAAATGTTCGAATTAGAAAAAGATATAATCTCAGGAGCGATTATGAAAGGGAGGTAAAAGAGATTTGCCGTGTTCAGGGTTTGGAGAGATTATATAAAAGTTTTTGGCGGGCAATAATTTGGCAACGTCCATTAAGAAGTCAAAAGGGTTTGGTAGGTATTTGCACATTTGAAAGGAATAAAAGGCGTTGCCCGATAAGCCATCCTTTATATGAAGAATACAGAACCTGGGTATTCATCAATAATCTAAAAATTACCCCAATCCTTCAGAATAATGTCCTAATAAATTCGATACCAATTGAAGATGCTTTGAAAACCATTGTTTATCCTCAATTTTATAAAGCTTCAACTGATTTCAAATTATCAAATATCATAAAAGTTTTAAAAAATGAAGGCTTCGAAGTAACCGCAAGGTTTCCATCGGATACAAAGGTTTTAAGCATTGGTTTTTTATATAAAATGAAAGAACTTTTCGGAGATGATTGGGAAAATATTATTGGTTGGAATGATTTGCTAAAAGATTTTCCCAAAAAAGTAAAGTACAATATTGAAGATCTATGGCATTTGCTTTTCACCAAAACTGACAATAAAAAGACAGGAGAAAAATCATTCGATATCGTAAAAAGATTTGGTATTCAGAAATTACAACTTACGGAGGAGAAGGCTAAGGTTTTTGCAAAAATTAGATTACAACAAGGCTACGCCACATTGAGTCTAAACGCTATAAAAAAAATATTACCTTATCTTCAAAAAGGATTTATATATAGTGAGGCGATATATTTGGCCAATCTCCCAAAAGTAATGGGAAGGAAGCTGGAAGAGAGTGATATAGAAACCTGTATTCTTTTAATAAGAGAGGTAATCAGGCATGATAGATATGACCGGAAAAAGGCAGGTATAGTCAATTCTGTAATCGCTTCTTATTTTGAGGATAAAAAAAACTTTGAGTTCAATAAATCTTCAATAATTGAAGAACAAATTATAGAAACCTACGGGAAGGAAAGTTGGAATAAATTATCTGTGCAAATCCAATGTAATATTAACGACGATATCAGGCAAGTAATAGAAAAATTCCTTCAAGAACCAAAACAAAAGCCGGAAGATCACTATTTGAAAGCCGGAAGATTACACGATAAGATTTTCAACATCTTACGAGATAAATATAGTTTACCGACTGAAAATATTAAATATTTATGGCACCCGTCGGAACAGGAAACTTATGAAGATGCTAAATATTATCAGGAATTTCATCTTAACAATAAATCATATTATATCCAGGAAAATAAGGTCGGAAACTTCTTAAAGAAAAACCCTGATGCAACCAAAGGGAAATTTTATGATAAACTGTTGGGAACTCCCGATCCAATTAGTAAAGGATTTAAAAATCCAATGGCTTTGAAAACATTGTTCAAATTAAAACATCTGATAAATTACTTAATCGAAGTGGGTAAGATTAACGACAACACGAGAATAGTAATTGAGTTAGCAAGGGAATTAAATGATTCAAACAAGAGAAAGGCTATTGAAAAACGACAAAGGGAAAGAGAAAAAGAGAATGAAACTTACAAAAAGCAGATTGAAGAAATAAATAGAGAATGCAAAACTGCGTTTGATCCAAATAATAAAGATTTAATTGATAAGATAAGATTATGGAACGAACAAAATAAGATATGCGTTTATACAGGTAAGACCATTGGTTTATGCGAGATACTTAACGGCGGAAAATATGATTTTGAACACAGTATTCCTGCAAGCATGAGTTTCGATAATGAATTGAAAAACTTAACTATAGCAGACAAAACTTATAATCAACAAATAAAAGGCAAACGGTTGCCGACCGAGTGCCCTAACTATGACAACAATACCACCATTAACGGTATAACCTATCCGAGTATCCTATCAACGATGCAGACAATGTTTGGTAAGATGACGGAAAAACCTAAAAAAACAAAAGGGGGAATAGTTATAATTAGAAGTTTTGAAAAGGTTGAAGAATTAGAAAAGCAGGTAACCTCTTGGCTAAACGAAACAAAAAAAGCACAAACAAAGGAAAGGAAGGATTATTGCATCCAACAAAGGCATTATTATAAAATGGAATTGGATTATTGGCGCTATAAGCTGCAAGCCTTTACCATCGAAGAATACAAATCAGGATGGAGAAATAGTCAGTTGAGAGACACCCAAACCATTACAAAATATGCAGTGCCATTCCTGAAAACCATCTTCCTTAAGGTAGATGTCCAGAAAGGGAATATAACTTCTGACTTTAGAAAGATATATAAAATACAGCCTCGATTAGAAAAGAAAGAAAGAACTAAGCATAGTCACCATGCCATCGACGCTGCCGTGCTTACTTTAATACCTCCTGCTGCAATACGAGATAAAATATTATTGGATTTTAACGAAGCAAACGAAAAAAATCAACCTTATCATGTAAAACCAAGACAATGGGATAATTTCCACCAACAATATGTTATTGGAATTGAGGATGAGGTATTAATTAATTATCAGGCTCAACATCGAACACTCACACCAACCTTTAAAAGAGTCAGAAAACGCGGTAAAATCCAATATGTAAGAAAAAAAATTTCCTATGGAAAATGGCAAATCAAATTAAACCATGAGGGTAAAAAAATCTCCTTAAAAGCAAAAGGGGATAGTATAAGAGGGCAGTTGCATAAAGAAAGTTTATTCGGAGCAATTAAAATGCCTGAATATATAGAAATACACGGAAAATTTATTCCAAAAAATGATAGTAATGGAAATTTTATCTTTCAAAAAAATGAAAAAAGAGGTGATGAATTATTTATTGTTGACCGAGAAATTGATTTGACAAAATTTAAAACATTGGAAGATTTTGACATCGTTATCGATCCGAACCTAAGAGCCTACCTTAAAAAAGAAATCCAAAGTAGAATTAATAAAGGATTCACATTTTCACAATCCATAATTCAACCAATTTACGCCTTTGGTAAAATAAAGGATAAAAATGGAAATTCTATCCGACCGATTAGACACATAAGGGTTAGGGCCAAAGGCAGTGGATCCTTTGTTCAGGCTCCTTCAATTATAAGATCAAGGAATAACTTTATTTCTGAAAAGGAATACAAGAACTTTGATTATGCAATAAATGGTGAGATACCAGTTTGTGCTATATACCAGACAATTATGAATCATCGTCTTGTTCGCGAGATAAAAGCCTTTTCAATCTTGGAAGTATCAAAGAGTAATATCAACAAAAAGATAATCAGTTCAGTCGAACAAAACATTGAAAAGAAAGTTGGTAAAAGCAAAGTTTTGGTACCGCTTCTTCATATTCTACTTCCAGGAATAAGGGTCATATTTTTTAAGAATGAATTAGCCGAATTAAAAGATCTCAATTTCAAAGAAATTATAAATCGATTATATGTAGTAAGTTCCTTTGAGGAAGGAAAAATATATTTTAAACATCATTTGTGTAGTATGGAAGAAAGTGAAATAAAATCCCATCTGAGAAATATTGGTATCTCAGAGAAAGGAGCATCATCATTAAATTTTGAGCATCCATTCCCTAAATTGAGATTGAGTCAGGGTGCCTTAAATTTTGCAATTGAAGGGAAACACTTTGTAACTAAACCTGATGGAACGATAATATGGTTATAAAATGATTAAACGCACTCTCTATTTTGGAAATCCGGCTTACCTGAAAACAGTCAATGAACAGTTGGTCATTGAAAGACCGGACAGTACCGAAAGTAAATCAGAACCCATCGAGGATTTAGGACTCGTCATTTTGGACCACCAGCAAATTACGATTACGCAGGCATTAATAGCCAAACTGCTGGCAAATAATACGGCGGTGATCACCTGCAATCAAACGCACCATCCGACCGGGTTACTCATGAATTTAGACGGGAATACTTTGCAAAGCCAGAAGTTCCAGGCACAGATTGGGGCCTCCGTACCTCTAAAAAAACAACTATGGCAACAAACGGTAGAAGCTAAGATAAACAATCAGGCAGTCCTGCTTCAAATGGAAAGAATGGACAACCGGATCCTGCTCAAGTATGCCCGTGAAGTCAAAAGCGGAGACAGTGATAATTGCGAAGCCAAAGCGGCTGCTTATTACTGGAAAAATATTTTTCCTGAATTTCTTATTTTCAAAAGAGAACGTGAGGGGGGTCCACCTAACAATCTGCTGAATTACGGATATGCCATTTTGAGAGCTTCCGTGGCAAGGAGCTTAGTGGCATCGGGATTATTACCAACTCTGGGCATCCATCACCGGAATCAGTATAATGCTTATTGCCTGGCAGATGACATCATGGAACCTTACCGTCCATTTGCGGACAAAGTGGTTTGTGATATTATCCGCATGAACGGCAGGTTCCTGGAGATGACGCCTAATATGAAAAAGCAGTTGTTAGGCATTCCGGCAATGGATGTAAACATAGACGGGCAAAAAAGTCCGATGATGAATGCGATTCAACGTACCACAGCATCATTAGCCAAATGCTTTGAAGGGGAAACGAGGAAAATAATTTATCCGGAACTGCCATTGGCGCATTAATAAGGGGATCTGGGCATGCGGAAAGTAAAGCTGATTTTATTCACAAATTATCCATTGGGTTAAAGGAGGCAAATGAATCAGATTATTGGTTGGATTTATTAAAAGATACCGGTTACATTTCTCAAAGTGAACATCATAATCTAAAGGATGGCCTGAATGAATGATTGCGACTCCTTACCAGTATTATAAAAACGAGTAAAGGCAAAATAAAATAATCCATGCATTGTCAATTATCAATTATCAGTTAAATGTTTGATCGTTTAAACGCCTATCGTATTATGTGGGTGCTCGTATTTTTCGATTTACCGACTGAGACTAAAAAAGACCGGAAAAACTATGCCGTATTCCGGAAACGGATCATGTCGGATGGGTTTCAGATGTTCCAGTTCAGCATGTATATCCGGCATTGCAGCAGCAGGGAAAACATGAATGTACATATCCAGCGGGTCAAAAATATTCTTCCACCCAAGGGACACATTGGGATTATGGGTGTTACGGACAAGCAATTCGGGATGATGGAGATTTACCGGGGCAAAGAAGAAGCAAAAGCGTCCCCTACCGTTCAGCAATTGGAGTTATTTTGACATTTTCTAAAAAAATCCCCAAGAAGGAGGCGGGTTAAAACTGTACTCGGAAAAAAATTACCTGACAGGAATAAAAAAAACAGAAAAACCTTGGTTTTTTCATTAAAAAAATAGCCTCAAACACCCTACTGTAAGGCATTTGAGGCTATCCTGTTGTTTAAGAGCTAAGCTACAAAAAAATTTGAAAGCAAATCACAACGTAAAGTTGATAGGGACCACCACTTATGGTGTTGTTTAAGAGCTAAGCTACAAAAAAATTTGAAAGCAAATCACAACTTTGCCAATTTCGTTTTACCGCCTGAAATCGTTGTTTAAGAGCTAAGCTACAAAAAAATTTGAAAGCAAATCACAACTAAGGGATGAAAGATGAAGCGTTAGCCGGTGTTGTTTAAGAGCTAAGCTACAAAAAAATTTGAAAGCAAATCACAACTGAAGGCGAGAATTGCGAGGTATGAAGGCGTTGTTTAAGAGCTAAGCTACAAAAAAATTTGAAAGCAAATCACAACTAAGAGATGTGAAGATTGATCGGGTGAATAGTTGTTTAAGAGCTAAGCTACAAAAAAATTTGAAAGCAAATCACAACTTGTACTTGTTTGGGATGCAAAGACAGGTAGTTGTTTAAGAGCTAAGCTACAAAAAAATTTGAAAGCAAATCACAACTTAGACATGAATATTCTATTAAAAATCCTCGTTGTTTAAGAGCTAAGCTACAAAAAAATTTGAAAGCAAATCACAACTTAACTTTTTCAATACGTGATGTCTGGCCTGTTGTTTAAGAGCTAAGCTACAAAAAAATTTGAAAGCAAATCACAACTTTCGGTTCCTTCGGCATTACTTTCACTCTGTTGTTTAAGAGCTAAGCTACAAAAAAATTTGAAAGCAAATCACAACTGACAGAGTATTGTATCCCCGAAGATGAATGTTGTTTAAGAGCTAAGCTACAAAAAAATTTGAAAGCAAATCACAACTGTTGGCGCCATATCCTGGAAGAAAACCTGGTTGTTTAAGAGCTAAGCTACAAAAAAATTTGAAAGCAAATCACAACGAGCTCTGCTAAGGTAGAGATGTTTAATAGGTTGTTTAAGAGCTAAGCTACAAAAAAATTTGAAAGCAAATCACAACCATTCACACCTTCGCTGCCATCCAGATAGGGTTGTTTAAGAGCTAAGCTACAAAAAAATTTGAAAGCAAATCACAACTGTTAATTATGAATTGGCCAATTTAGAATATTTTCTGCGGCTGGCTTCGGAACGATTAACGAATTGTAAGAGCACATCTTTTACATCTTCAATAGTAACAAAGCCCTCTCTTTCGATAGCCTTTACAAAAGGTTCGGAAAAACGAACATCTACAATACGATCTGCTTTTTTTGCCGGTCGCTTCTTTTTGCCGCTAATGCCCTTTTGTTTTTTAGTTATACTCATATCTGCATGGTTTCCAATATAGCAAGTTTGAATGACCACAAATTTAGGAAAAATTTTAATAGGAATGATATAATATCCGCCTTCCGCTGCAGGTAAAATACCTAACCATTTATTTCTTCTGTTTTTAAAAATAGTTGACCTGGCCAGCGTTTGTTGGGCTTCTACATATAATAACGGATGTATTTCAGGTTCAGAAACATATTCCTCAGCCAAATGCTGCGCATACATGCCTGTCCAAAGAATCGAAGTTTCCCGTTTCGTAAACGGACATTTCCGATTAGAAGATTAAGTGTTGACATAAAATTGTTGTTTAAGAGCTAAGCTACAAAAAGATTTGAGAGCAAATCACTACCAATGAAACCGGATCCATATACTTAATGATTTATGACAGATACAACCTTGTTTCGTCCTGCCTTCTCTTTACAAGGTCGTTATTTAAAAGTCCGCCGGAATATACATATTCATTCATTTCATCAGCCGTTTGCTGTGTCGTATATCCATTGTTTATATTTTTAATTACTTTTGATGTGCTTCCAAATCCTTCATTATAATCGAAATCAAGCAATGCTGTCATCTGATTGTGGCTTAAAGGACTATTCAAAGCCATTGTTATTTTTATGTAGCTGCCTTTCACATAATCTAATAAATCTTGCTCCGCCTGGGCCATGCTTATTGTACCCGGTGGTTTATTATTTTTGTCATACCCTGCCGCAGTACCATATCCCCAACTCCATCGTTTGTTATCCCAATATGGATCAGCGCTGAAACCTTCCTGATTTTTAATAAAATCAACGGCATCAGTAAAATCAAACGACCGTTCAGATGCTCTTGCCTGTTTATACTTCATCATGTATTTTCTTAAATAATATAGCGATCCAACTCCTCCAATAATAATTTATACCACCATTGCACATGCACCTCTAAGAGGGCTGCAGCTTATGAGAAAAACTGAAAAGAATAAGCCCGGCGGCACGGATTACTGTCATACCCATCATAACGTTCACTCTGCCTTCCGTAGTATCCTGTTCGTTCATGGTCGTCCCCAGACCGCATTGTACAAAAAAAGCTTCGCGAGCTGTGGCACCCATAAAGGCGCCTTCAATCCATTTCCTGTTCAAATAATTTTCAATCACATTGCGGATCATCAGCCATGTATTTGCATCATTTGGTTCAAACACTGCCCAGCTTGTAGCTTTTTTTACCGACTCTTCCACCATGAAGAAAAATCTTCTCACAGAAATATAACGCTATTCATTATCGTTTCCGGCAAGGGTACGTGCTCCCCGGATTAAGGTTCCCTTTCCTTCAAACGTGCGGATTGCATTAATGGATTTACCGGTCACGGCATCTATGTTCAATTCCCCCTGATAAGCCTTATCAATTTTTATAACGGGCTCTATGACACCGACAAGGCTCACATTGGCAGGCGCTTTCCAGACACCGTGAACAGTATCCACCGCAGCATATACTCCTGCCACAGTGCCACCCGCAGGCAGCACCACAAAATGATTCTGAAGCTCTATCCTGATAAAATTATAGAGTGAACCATTCATCGGTTGAAGGGATCCCAAAGTAGCCCCCTGGGGATATCCGAAAAAGCTATTGTATTCCTTCAGGGAGTAAATTTTAACAGGCTTCAGGATCAGATCATTATCTTCTGCTTTTTTTGCGATCTGTGTGTAACCGATAAAGGCCGGTACGGCGGTTTCCACTTCCGTAACATCAGGCGGGAATATTTTATTTTCTTCCACATAAACACCTGGTTTCCTGTAGGTTGTCATAGCTTGGGGGTTAAGAGTTTGATAAAAAGCAACACTTATAATGGATTAAGGCGGCCTGATCAATGCGCCTTACAACAAATTGAAAATCCCGCCGATCAGGGAATCAGCTATGCCAGTGATTGAGTTTGTTGTTCTATTTGGACAATCTGGCTTACGGCATCATTATATTGCATATAAAATCCTTTTGAGGCTAAGCTACTAAAAGATTTCAGCATTGTATCATCCCATTTCTTCGGGAACAACTTAAATCATAGTTACACAGAATATTTAACCCACGCGGGTTTAACTCCTTTCATTCAATGCCATAATATTTCCCGTTACATCTTTAGATTCAAATAATAAAATGGAACGGGTAAGCCATTTGATAATGCCTCCCGGATTTTGGATGGCAGTGGCTACTTTCGAAATAACGGAATCTGTATTTCTGATGACCTGATCCTCTATTCCGGAGCTCATCCCGACCAATAATTTTGCATTATTCCAAGCCGTATCTCTTGCTTTCTGCATACTGAAATTAATCACTGAGTTCGTACCCCCCATATCGAAGGGTCTTAAGAACACTGCAGGCCATGCTATTTTCCGAAGAGCTTTATCCATTGAATTATATACATTGGCAATAATTTCATTGATCTGATTATAATCATGATGCATGCTTTCCAAATTATCCGATGTGGAAATAGATGCAGTAGCAATTCCCAAATCTAAATTGATATGAGCATTTATTCCAAGCAATAAATGCTGAACCACCGTGAGGTTCATTTGTTCCGAGGCTTTAAAAGCGTACATCCATGAATGAGTGGGTTGTCTATCTGAAATATACATGTTATAAGCGTCCAGATAGCGATTGGCAAAAGCCACATCCAATCGTTCCATGCGTGCACTGTCTTCGAAAACCTTTTGTTCAATGCCCGTCTGTACACCTAAGGTCATGGCTTTATATAAAGAGGCAAAATAACCTGTCCTGGAGGATTTTTCTTCGCAGGACCGGATGATTTTATCGAGACAGATAATTACTTCATTGATGGAGTTGGCTTGCATAAAATGAGCATCATTCAAAAGGTCATTAAATATTTAGTTATAACTATTCGTCCTTTACTGAAAAACAGTCACCACAATGTCGTCTATCAGGAATCCTTTAATCCTACACTATTT
>SCQT01000070.1 GCA_004322015.1 Chitinophagaceae bacterium | reverse complement strand
ACTTTCACTGAATTTCCGTCTTTGTCTTTCCGAAAGGCTCATTTGAAACTGTTCCCGCCTTGCCATGATTTTGTCTTTTTTAGTCCGCAAAAACGGTCAACGTATTTCAGGCATTGACAGTTATCGGTATAAAATCGTCTGTACAGCCACAGGGAGTTAATCTTTAAACTAAAGAGCAAGATTTTTAAATCAGATACTTAAGCTTAGGCTAAATTTGATATCAATAGGGTTTATTAGTATTTCCTGAATCAGCCGGAACAACATCGGAGAGTTAGTTCTGCTGAAGAATATGAGAAATTTATCCGCCATTATCAAAAGACTTTATTCCCTTATGGTATTCTACGACTTTTCGGAATAAACTCATTTTTTAAATGTTCTATAAAAAGGCTTCGTCGCCAATTTTAGCATGGGCAAATCTCCTTTGCTGTCGCCGAAAGCGTAGATCACGGAGTATTTTGAAAGGTCTGTTGTTTCTTTAATGCGAATGACTTTTTCCATTCCGTAACAATTTTTACCTGATAGTTTACCGGTAAGCGTTCCCCCCGCTATTTCCATCTTAGAAGCGATACATTCTATTTTCAGACGGTTACTCCAGGGAAGGATCCAATTTTCAGATGAGGCTGATACTATAATTATGCGTGTCCCCATTGATTGCAATTTTTCTAATTCTGTAAGTGCATCTTTTCTCATGAGAGTTGGAATAATCTCCATGGCAAAGCGATTACAATGATCCTGAAACAGGTCATAAGGCATGCCTTTAAAGAAATGAATCAGGACTTTTTCTTTCACCTTCCAATTCGGGAGTACCTTTATTTTAAACAAAAATAAATAAGGAGCTAATTTCAATATTCCTTTGTAGAAAGGATTTTTTCCATGTACAAATTTGATCAGTTCAAGAAAAGTATCCTTCCGGGTAAGTGTACCATCGAAGTCGAAAAGGGCTAAGGTCTTTAAATATTCTTCAGGCATATTGATCTATAACCTCGTTCTTTTAAATAAAGGCTCGGGGATCATTCTAATTATCAGCATGATCCATTTCCATTCGGGTTTAACATAAACTATATTCTTCTTTTTAAGGACTGCCCCATATATTTTGTCTGCTACCTGCTCCGGACGGGCTGTTAAAAGAGCCGGAAGGTTCAGATGCCGGGTCATTTTGGTGTAAACAAAGCCGGGCTTCACGGTCAGTACCTGCACATTTTTCCTGAATAGTTCATTTCTTAACCCTGATAAATAGGCTGTAAACGCTGCTTTAGTGCTTCCGTAAATATAATTACTTCCCCTGCCTCTGTCGCCGGCAACGGAGCTGATACCAATGATGCATCCGGAATTTCTTTCGGCAAAGAAGGGTGCAAACCGGTTTAAGACGGATACGGCTCCTGCATAATTCACATCAATCATTTTTTGTGAGGCCTTCCAGTTTTGTTGCGCTTCTGCCTGCTCACTTATATATCCTGCAGTATAAACAATTATATCCGGCAGAACGGGAAGCGTGGATACCAATAGATCGTGCGTATCCAGGTATTCTGCATCGAAGGTGTACCAGGAGGCTTTGGCATCAAAACGCGCTTCCAAATCTTTTTTCAGCCTCTCCATCTGTTCGGGATTCCTTCCGGCAAGCAGCACGTCATACCCTTTTTGGGCAAATTTCCTTGCAATAGCTTTGGCTATATCGGATCCGGCGCCCAGGATAAGTATGGTATGATTTTCATTCATCGAATATTGAAAAATTGACTGATTATTGTTTGTGATTGAGTGATAAACTTCATTTGACAGAAGTAATTCCCAGACGATCAGATTGCAAAGATCTGAATTTATAATCGGGGTTATACTTCTTTATCAATTCGTAAAATTCCTGAACACCCGGATAGCTGTTCCAGAAAATATCCGGTTTCATCCTGGCGTCTTTGGTGAGATATAATCTTCCTCCGTAATCTAAGATCACTTTGTCTAATTCATCTAAAAAAGAAAATAAGCCTCTTCGTATGGGAAAATCCAAAGCCAGGGTGCAACCTTCCATGGCGAAACTGATAAGCCGGCTCTGTTTACCGAATACCTTAAATACTGCAAGGAAAGATCCCATCTCCTTGCTGTGAATGCGATGCAGGATATCAGTCATGCCCCTTTCACTGTTTTCCATGGGTAATACAAATTGATATTGCAAAAACCCTTTTTTACCATATCCTCTGTTCCATTTTAATATTTTATCCAAGGGGAAAAAGAACGGATCATAAGGCACTGTATTATTCGTGATCTTTTTAATATTCTTATGATAATAAAAATAATTAAAGGACTTTACGGAATACTCATTAAGTAAAAATGAAGGGAGATTCCCCGGGAAGGTAAACAGCGTATCATTGGATGCCGCCAGGGGATACTTTTGCTGTTTTTCCGTCAGTTCCTCCCGGTCAGCATGCTCTCCTGCCATCAGGATGCCTCTGCCGAATTGATCACCGCCTTTCAGGCAATCTATCCATGCCATAGTGTATGGATGGCTCTTATATTCGCGAAATAATTCCAAAAGTTCGTGCAAATCGTAAGCCTTTATCTGTGTTTGGCGGATCAGGGAAGATGTGATCTTTTTCAATTTGAATTTTGCTCTTAAGATAATTCCTGATAATCCCATTCCGCCGCAACTGATTTCAAAAACCTCCCTATTGAAATTTTCAGAGCAGGTGATAATCTCGCCGGATGCGAGCATAATATCCATATCTATGATATGGTTAGAAAAGGAGCCTTCCACATGATGATTCTTCCCATGCACATCTGAAGCGATGGCGCCGCCTACCGTAATAAATTTTGTTCCGGGGGTTACGGGCAGGAACCATCCTTTCGGAACAATAACTTCCAGAATCTGATCCAGCGTCACACCCGATTCACATTCTAAAATGCCCAGGACATGGTCGAAAGAAATCATGTGATCAAAAGCGAGAGTGGAAATGATTTTTTCTCCCAGGGAGGCATCCCCGTAACAACGCCCGTTACCTCTTGGGATATAGGAAGCACGGTTATCCGGTAAGAGCCTGCTTAGATCTTTAGTTGAAGAAAAAGAATACTCCTCCGCTTCCATTACCGGATAATTTCCCCAATTGGCGATTTTTTTCTTCATGGATCAGATTTTCTGATATAAACTTCAATGTCTCCCGAGCCATCTCTCCGCGGAGAAGCAAATTTATCAATTTGCTGATAATATCTTTGCAATGTATCCCTGATTTGAAACGGATAAAAGTTATTCAGGATAGGAATATATTCAAATAAAACCAGATCGTAATAATTACTCTTTATTTTTTCATCATACTCTCCGATCTGTTTTTCAAACAAAGCTACATTCCGGTGATACCACATGGGGATACCGGGGCCTGTTTCCGGTTTATATCCGATGATGGCAGCCAGAGGAGTTAATTCACTCATATTAAGCACCTTCAGATTTCTTCCATTATTTTTCACCATCGGCAAAGCTAAAATTTTTTTGATACCTTCCACGTCTGACGCCGGCATGTAAACACCCTTGAAAGGCTTCCACGGAGCGGCTACCCATGCTGACATCCCAGGATCAATTTCGTTATCTGCATGAGTCGTCTTTACCGCCAGCTCGAAGGTCCTTATAGACACCTCATTGGTATCCACTGCTTCTGTTTTTGGAAAATATTTCCCTATTACCCTGTTCATGTATTGCCATGATCGGGAAGACCACCAGATAAGAATTAAAAATACGGTAAGGAACAGCGGGATTGGCTTTTTGAAATTAATCTTTTCCGGCAGGCCGGAGTAGGAAAATATATATGCAATGGCAAAACTATGAAAAAAGATATTGTTAAATTCCGGAATATAGCTGGTTACCTGGAATACAGCAGCTTCAAACAAAATACCTGCTGCCAGTATGGAAAAGAAAATGAATTTTTTATCCCGGAGCGTGTCCCTGAAATGGTTGAATTTCAAGATCCAGATCAGCACGATGACCGCAGCATAGAATTTGATCCATTCGGACTTCCCGAAGAAGATATCAAAAATATCATAAAAAGATACCCTGTCGTAATGAGGCGGCTGTCCGTAATTAAACCAATACCCGATATGATAGGGAACAAATGGAATAAAAATACACAGCGCAATGATTATATAGCATGCAAGGAACCACCATACAGGCGCTATACGTTTTTCATAAAGAGCGTTGCAGATTATCAGGGAAAGGCCGATGAGGAAAGCGAATGCTCCCGCATCCTGTTTAGTAAAAAAGGAAAGGAATAGAAAAAAAGAAGAGAGAAAAAGCCATACCAGCCGCCATTTATTTTCCTTTTTAAAAACGTATTGCAATAAAAAAGCAATTCCTATAAACTCAAAAACAATGACGGAATGATTATACCAGGGCCAGAAATTGACAAAAGAAAAAGAAATCAGGTATAAGACTAAGGATAAAAACCTGACCGCCGGTTTGACGTCCAGACTTTTTAATATGGAAAGGAAAGCAAAGGCTGAAATAATATTAATAAAAGCCTGAGCTTTTACCAATGTGATCATGGATGGGCCGAATAATTTAAAAAACATGGCGGGAATTATCCAATAACCAAAGCCCATCGGTAATCCAAAATCCTTATAGGGGATCTGCCCCAGGTACAGACGATAGGCTCCCTCCCATGACAAGTAAATATTAATACGGTACGGGAAATGCATCAATACCGGAAAGATAGAAAATCCCAGGATAAGAATACATTCCAGCAATATAACCTGTCTGTTCGTGAAACTAAAGCCTTCAGAACGTACCATAATTAAGCTGAATGAAAATTAATGTTCTTGATATACATGATAAAATAGAAGCTCAATATCCATAACACGATGCATATCTGAATGAAACGATCCTTGTATAAAATCCTTGTCGGGGAACG
>SCQT01000069.1 GCA_004322015.1 Chitinophagaceae bacterium | reverse complement strand
TTGATTAGCAGCTTCTGAGCCTGCCAATTTCCCTGCTTTTTCCGCAGTGCTTTGTATGTTTACCTTCATTGTTGTTTTAATTATCAATAATATTTTTCTAAGTATTTTATTTATCCTTGTATTTGCCTTACCGCAGTCAGGTTTTTGTGGCTGATCGTCAGATCTACGGGTTCATTAGTTGACCACGCGCCCCTTGTAAAATCAGGTATATTGATGGCTTTCGATTTATTTGCCACAGACCACTCACTCAGGGGTGAAATAACGCTCCAAAGTGCGGCATCATACACATCTTCGTCAAGCGGTAAGCCGTTCCTCAGGCAATCAATCGTGCGCCAGTCCATTAAGAAATCCATCCCTCCGTGTCCACCGACCTGTTTGGCAAGTTCTCCCACTTTGTTAACAATATCTGGCTGGTATTTTTGTTTCAGAGATTCAATCTTTTCCTCCGGTAGCCACTCATCGTCACTGCTGATGGAGATCCGGCCCGGTAACGGATATTTCAGTGCCGACCCTTTTGTTCCGCTTATTTTATGAATTCTGGAATAGATGTTAGGCGATGTAACATCATGCTGAATCATCAGGGTGCGTCCCGTGTGGGTTCGAATACAGGTCGTGTTCATATTTCCTCTGTAGTGTTTATCCGCAAAAGGTTTAAAAAAATCATCTGAGCCTGCCAGTGCTTTCGCTTTTGCCCCCATCATGAAATCATTACCGGACATGGATATCAGGTGGTCCATTTTTTCACCCCGGTTAATATTCATTATCTGGCATAAGGGTCCTAATCCGTGAGTCGGATATAAATTCCCGTCCCTGTGTGCATTCTGTCTTAGCCTCCACATATCCCAGTAGGCATGCTTGCTAAAGATCTCCTCCAGGATATTGTGTATGTAGGAACCTTCGCAATGGATTATTTCTCCGAAAAACCCCTGCCTTGCCATATTAAGCGTAAGCAACTCAAAAAAATCATAGCAGCAATTTTCCATCATCATGCAGTACTTACGGGTTTGCTCGGATGTTTCTACAAGTTGCCAGCACTCATCAACAGTTACGGCTGCAGGAACTTCAATGCAGACATGTTTCCCATGCTTCATGGCATATAACGCCATAGGTGTATGCAAGTCCCATGGAGTAGCTATAAAAACAAGGTCTATGTCCGGCCGTTCGCAGAGCTTTTTCCATGCATCTGTTTGACCGGTATAAAGAGTGGGGTGGTGGGTACTTCCTTCAAGGAGCTTTTGTGCCGACTGTACCTTGTCGGGTCTCAGATCACACAGCGCATTTATCTCTACATTTTCTAGTTTGCTCATGTTTTTCAGGTGGGCAGGGCCGCGTTGTCCCAGTCCGATAAAACCTGTGCGAACTGTTTCCAGCTTTGGGGCAGTGTATCCGCACATATTGAACTCCGGGCTTTTACTTCTTTCATAAGGAGAAAGAAGTAAGCCTGTGTCGTCGTTTTCCCGGTTTCCTGAAAACCTTTTGAGGATGCTGCCGGTACCTACTCCTATCCCGGCGAGGCCCGTTAACTTCAGAAAGCTCCTGCGATCATTCGGCATATAAAGGGTGATTTATTTCTTCGGATTAAGTTGCTACAAAATAAGCAGAATTCCGAAAAACAAAAAAGAAGAAAAAGCGAGAACGTTATCGGGTTATAATCTGATCAGCATGATTATAGATAAAATTGACTACATTATTAGTTTAATTGCAGGAAGATGAAGATAAAAATACTTTAAAATGTTTCTTTTAGTTATTCATCATTTTCAGAAGTTTTTTAAAAAATATTTGGAAAATAATCGAACGCGATATAAATTGCATCCTGCAAGCTTTGCAAACGATTGCTACCCAATGAACGGTAACCCTCTTCGAAAAGTTCATGAAATCCCTAAAGACGCAAAATACAGGAAAGTAAAGCGATGATTTATTGTTTCAAATTTAAAATTGATTTTTATGAGACATCCATTTCTACTAAAAGCTATCCTCTTTTCAGGAGTAGCTATGATAATTAATGTATTCTCCGGATTTTCCCAGACATTTTCTGTAAGCGGAAGGATTATTTCTTCGCAAGACAAAAACGGTATTCCCGGTGTAACCGTGAGTGTGCCGGGTACCTCCAAAGGAACGGTATCCGATGCTTCGGGAAAGTACCGGCTTACAGATATTTCCGCCAAAGATTCACTTGCCTTTTCTTCTATTGGTTATCTAAGGCAAACGATTGCCATAAAGGGACGCAGTTTGATCAATATTACCCTAAGTCCTAATGTGTCTGAACTAAATCAATTGGTAGTCATAGGATATGGTACCGCTAAGAGAAAGGACCTGACAGGCGCTATTTCTTCCGTCAATGCCGCCAAGTTGCAGAATCAGGATCCGCAATCAGTACAGGATATTTTGAGGGCGAATGTCCCCGGTCTGTCAGTGGGATTCAGCACCGGGGCCCAGCCCGGCGGAGGATTGCAAGTCCGCGGCAAAAATACCCTGAATGCAGGTTCCTCACCGTTGATTGTCCTGGATGGCGTCATATATTATGGCTCCTTGTCGGATATTAATCCTGATGACATTGCTTCTATCGACGTCCTGAAAGATGCCAGCGCAGCAGCGGTATATGGCGCAAAAGCGGCAGAAGGTGTAATTGCCATTACTACTAAAAGAGGACAAACAGGTAAGCCCACCATCAATTTCAATGCAAATTATGGCGTTGCCACGATGGAAGTCAACCGGCGGCCTTATGGGCCTTCAGGCTTTATTAAGTTCAGAGAGGATGTGCAGTATAGTAGAAATGTGGCTACAGCCAGACCTTATGAATTTTCTGATCCGCGAAAATTGCCTTCTGATATTTCTTTGAACCAATGGATGGCTTATGATGGTTCCAGCGGTGATCCTGTAACCGTATGGTTTAATCGTCTGAATATGCAACCGGTGGAGCTGGCAAATTATAAAGCCGGCAAGAGTGTGGATTGGTATAATATCGTTTTCCACAATGGTATTCAGCAGAATTATACCCTGAGCCTTTCCGGTAAATCAAATGCCGTATCCTATTATATTTCGGGAGGGTATTTAAAAAATGAAGGCGTCGTAGTAGGAGATAAGTTCTCTACCGTTAATACAAGAGTTAATCTGCAGGCTGAGGTAACCAGGTTTTTGACGGTAGGCATGCATACCATGTTTGCAGACAGGGACCAAAGTGCGGTACCTATTAATTGGAATGAAGGAATAACCAACTCTCCCCTGGGATCAATTTATACGGATGATTCAAGTAATTACAGGTACAGTCCGAATGATCAGAATGGTATTGGAGAAGCTGCTAACCCCCTTCCGCCTCTTAAATACACTGATCGTTTGAATAAATATTATACGCTCAATTCAACTATTTTTGGAGAACTGAAACTTCCTTTTGGCTTTACTTACAAAGTAAATTTTACTCCGCTTTTTGAATGGCATCAATACTTTAATCACGTTTCCTCTCATTATGTGGGATCTTCGGCAGCCAGCCAGGGAGGCACTGCAGAACGGTTGAATTCGCTTACTTATCAATGGCAGATAGATAATCTGCTGACATGGAGCAAAACTTTTAATAATATTCATCATTTGGATCTGACTTTATTATCCAATGCTGAGAAATATCAGTCATGGTCCGATGATATGACCAACAGCCTTTTTAATCCTAATGATAATTTGGGATATCACGATATAGGAGCCGGCGTGAATCCCATTATAAGCAGTGATGACGAGTACAGTACCGGCGCCGCTTTAATGGCCAGGCTGTTTTATTCCCTGGAAGACCGTTATCTCGTTACCTTATCTGTAAGGAGGGACGGTTATTCCGCATTCGGCCAAAAATATCCCTGGGGTACTTTTCCCTCAGCGGCAGTAGGCTGGGTGTTTACGCAGGAACCTTTCTTTAAATCTGATTGGCTTGATTTCGGTAAATTACGATTATCCTATGGAGTGAATGGTAACCGCGATATTGGGAGGTATATTGCTTTGGCGTATTTACAAACCGGTAAATATCTGCATGTGACTTCTAACGGCGCTACGGTGCAGGTCTCTCAGTTATATGTAAACAATATGCCGAATCCTAATCTCAAATGGGAGCAAACGGCTTCTCTTGACGCAGGATTGGATTTTACCATGCTTCACGATAAAATGAATGGAAGTATTGATGTGTATAAGAGTAAGACAACCAACTTGCTGGTTGAGCGCCGTTTACCTAATGTTTTAGGATTCGATTTTGTATGGACTAACCTGGGAGAAGTAGATAATAAGGGGCTGGAAATTGACCTCAATTCACATAATATCACTCATCAGGATTTTTCATGGAACTCTTCCGTTACCTTTTCATTAAACAGGAATCAAATTGTTCATTTATATGGGGATAAAATACCCATTGACAATGCAAATGGGAAGGTCGTCGGTTACCAGGAAGTGAGTGATACTACAAATAAATGGTTCATTGGTCATGCCATTGATGCTATATGGGATCAGAAAACAGTCGGTATCTGGCAGACCGGCCAGGCTGCCGAAGCAGCTAAGTATGGGCAATCCCCCGGTGATTTTCATGTAGAAGATGTCAACAAAGATGGTCATTATACCAACGCTGACCGGATGTTCCTGGGTTATACGTCTCCCCGTTTTCGTTGGACATTAACTAATGAGTTTACTCTTTTCAGGCGCCTGACACTGTCTTTCCTTATTTATTCTTATTGGGGACAAATGGGCACTTATAATGAAGCAAAAAATAATTCCGGATTTTTAGACCGTACAAGTTGGTATAATTTACCCTACTGGACAGCGGATCATCCCGAAAATACCTATGCGAGATTATACTCCAGCGACGGATCGGCTAATTATAATGTATATCGCAAGAAATCATTTATCCGCTTGGATAATGTGGCCTTAGCCTATTCCTTGTCCGGCAAGTCTCTGAAAAGGATACATGCGGAAGGTTTAAAGTTTTATTTTACGGTAAAGCATGCCGCTTTTTATGCTCCTGATTGGGAGTTCTGGGATCCTGAAAATAGCGGTCCTACGCCGCGGACTTATGTGCTGGGAGTTAATCTTACCCTCTGATATAAAATAAAAACTCATAGTAAAATCATAAATAGTATGAAAACGATTCTTAGAAATAAAGCCTTTTATCTGATAACAGGGGTTGGGATGCTGTGCAGTATTTTTTCATGCAACAAAAACTGGCTGAAGCCCAAGCCCTTGTCTTTCTATACTCCCGAAAATACTTATAACACTGCGGCTGGTCTGAAAGGTGCGCTGGTGGCATGCGAACGCAATATGCGTTATATATGGTACGGGGATGCCGCTCCCGTCATTACTCAGTTGATTTTTTCAGATGTAGCTGTGGAAGGGACGACCGATAAATCAGGGCCCGCACAAAACATGAATCTGGATATCACACCGGATGCTCCATTAAACGATATCAACCATAACCGTATTGGTTATTTTTGGTCTGAGGGATATAAAGGAATTAAATATGCTAATACAGTGATCACTTATATTGACCTGCCTAAATGGGATACCACGAATCCAAAACAATTAGCAGAACGCAATGCCATTCTTGGACAGGCATATTTTCAACGGGATTACCGTTATTATCATCTTGTAAATGAGTTCGGGGATGTGCCCTGGGTCGGGAAAATTTACAATAAGCCGAAATTGGATTTTTATTCTGTAAAGAGAGAGGTGATATTGAAACAAATACAACAAGATATGCGCTTTGCGGTTCAATGGGTACCTTATGGCGTGGATAAGGGAGAAGTAAGTAAGGGAGCTTGTCTTCAATTGCTCACTAAAATTGATCTGGCATTGGCCGATTTCGATGACGCCATTAAGGATGCTTCTGAAATCATTAATAGCGGACAATATCACTTAATGACGCAACGTTTTGGGGCCGACAAAGGCGATGCCACAAAAAATGTAATCTGGGACTTGCATCAGGCTGGTAATAAAGATATTCCGGATAATAAAGAAGCAATATTACTGGTGATTGATAAACCTGATATTGATGGTAACTTCAGCGGAGGTATGCAGGTGATGCGACAAACCGTTCCTGACTGGTACCAGCACATTAATACTCCGGATGGTCACTTAGGCACCTCCGATAAAGTGGGAATTGAAATTGATCAATCTACCAAATATGGGAGAGGTATTGGAAGGTGCAGGCCCACCTGGTACAGCACTCATGAAATTTGGAGTAATGACACCGGAGATCTTCGCCATGCACCCGGCAATTGGATGAATATGACTGACCTTGTGTATAATAATCCCGCACTAAAAGGTAAAGACTCTTATTATGGTAAGAATCTGCAGTTATATAATTCAGCAGGAAAAATTTTGTGTACTGATACCATTCGGGATTGGTTTGACTGGCCCTACTATAAATTATACATTCCTGATGATATTAATACGCCTCCCCGTGGAGGCAACGGTGATTGGTATGTATATCGTCTGGCAGAAACGTATTTACTCAGAGCAGAAGCTTACTGGTGGAAAGGCGATTTGACAGATGCGGCGGCAGATATCAATACAATAAGGGCAAGAGCACATGGACAACCTGTTGACCCTGCTGACGTAAACATCGGTACTATATTGGATGAAAGAGCACGTGAATTGTATTATGAAGAATTACGAAAAGTAGTGCTGACCCGGATAGCTTATGACTTCGCTATCACCGGCAAGCAGGCCCCTAATGGAAAGACATATACATTAGCTGATTTTTCCAAGGATAATTTCTGGTACGACAGGGTGATGACAAAAAATAATTTTTATAATAAAGGGGTTATAACAAATCATGGTGATGTATATACCATGAGTCCATATCACGTTTTATGGCCGATACCACAAGACGCCATTAGTGGAAATACTCAGGGACATATAAATCAAAATATCGGATATACCGGAGCAGAAAATAATGTTCCTCCATTGACCAAAATTCCAATAAATTGATTGGATGTGTAATCTTGCGATGTTGACCACCCTTTAAGGAAGTAGGATAATCTGGGGCATATTAGTCAGATATTTTATAAGGTCATTTGTTTATACAAAAATAAAAAATCATTTGGTTTTTCTTAAAGAT
>SCQT01000068.1 GCA_004322015.1 Chitinophagaceae bacterium | reverse complement strand
CCTAAAAAGCCAGGGGGTACTCCCCCCGATTTTGAAACAATGTATTTTTTGCCTAAAACACTTTCCTGCAAAGGAGTATAGGCTATAGTTGTATGATTTTACTCGGACAATAATGATAATTTATTTTAACTTAGACCAATGAATTACCTGGCGCATGCTTTTTTATCTTTCGGAGAACCTGATATTCTGGCCGGGAATATGATCGCTGATTTTGTGAAAGGGAAGAAAATATTCGATTTGCCAAAAGAAGTGCAGGCGGGTATCCGTTTACATCGTGCCATAGATGAATTTACAGATCATCACGAAGCCAACCGGAGATCCACAAAACTCCTGTACAGCGCCTGCGGACGCTATAGCGGCGTATTTACCGATGTGATATACGACCATTTCCTGGCTTTGGACAAACACTATTTCAATCAGGTTTCACTGGCCTCCTTTGCCCAGAAAACTTATCACGCTTTAGAAGCATACAGGCAGGTTTTCCCCGCACGTTTTCAGCAGGTTTTTTATTATATGGAAAAATACGACTGGCTTTCGGGGTACGGAGAAGATATCAACATCAAACGTTCATTCGCAGGCATTTATCACCGGGCAAAATATTTATCAGAAAGTGAAGAGGCTTTTTTAACTTATAAAAAGCATTATGACGACCTGCTCGAATGTTACAGTTTATTCCTTCCCGATGTGTATGACTTTGCTGAAAAATACCTTCACCGCTTATCAAAATAATACTTGGACAGCCACAAAATAAATGTAAATTTGGTTGCTGATTCATCATTAAATCTTCTCATCATGAAAAAATATATTGCCGCTGCATTCCTGCTCAGCGCACTTGTACTGACAGGTTCCTCTGTTTTTGCCCAGGAAAAGCTTCCTCCGCTGGCATTAAGTCCGATGGATATGGCTTATTATCCGCCGAATTATTCTTATAATGTCAATGTAAAAGGAGAACCTGGAAAGTTAATTGCCCGTATTATTTATTGCCGCCCGCAAATCAAAGGGCGTGTCATTTTCGGGGGATTGGTCCCTTATGGAAAAGTATGGAGATTAGGGGCTAACCAAGCTACGGAATTAGATGTCTTTTCTCCCGTCACGATCGGAGGTCATACTTTCGAACCGGGCCGTTATACCATGTATGCTATTCCGGAGAAAGATAAATGGACCATTATTGTGAACAGCCAGACGGATACCTGGGGCGCTTTTGGTTATCATCAGGATAAGGATATTGTACGTACGGATGTTCCGGTTATAGCCTTGGCTAAGCCGGTGGAGGCATTCACTATGATCTTTGAAAAAGCTCCTCAAGGTTGTAATTTGGTAATGGCGTGGGATAAGGCAGAAGTGAAATTGCCCTTGAGCTTTTAAAGAAAGTAAATCATGGATAAGTGTTATTATGAAAGCTGCAGAGAATAAAAAAGATCAGTGAAGTCTTTTTTGTAACGGTAAACCTTTTAACTTTGTTATCTGGTAACTACTGTTAAGTCAACTTTAAGATGGCGCATGAAAATTATCCCACAAAGCCACGGGAATTCACAGAGAAAAGCCTTAGTGGACTTTGTGTCTTAGCGGGATATACAACACATTATTTTTGACTTGACGCTACCTTTCAGCAAAACATTTACCTCATGCAACAAACCGAAAAGATTTTTCTTGCCAAAAGCGAAGTGAAAGCCCAGGACCTGGAGCATCGCCGTAAAATTAATTTCAATATCAGTCAATACGATCATGCGTTCCAAAAGGGGCGCAAGCAGTTTTCCGATATGGATACCGCCCGTGAACGTGCTAAAAACGTGAAATGGAGAGCTACAGAAAATTTAGACAAATATTTAGAAGAGTTTGAACGTATATTCACTTCTCATGGCGGACAAGTTATATGGGCAGAAAATACAGAGCAGGCACAAGAGGAGATATTAAAGATATGCAAAGCCAAAAACGCCAGGACTATAGTGAAAAGTAAATCCATGGTCACGGAAGAGATCCATCTGAATGATTTTCTGAAAGAAAACAATATTGAATCTATAGAAACAGATTTAGGAGAATATATTCAGCAGTTAGACGGAGAGCCTCCTTACCATATCGTGACTCCTGCCATGCATAAAAGCAAGGAAGATATTGCGCAGCTATTTCATGAGAAATTGCAGGTAGAGTCTGGAATGACGCCTGAGCAATTGACTTTGGTGACCCGTAATAAATTACGACAGAAATTTCAGGAAGCGGAAATAGGAATCACAGGGGCCAATTTCATTCTTGCGGATATCGGAGGAATTGCAATTACTGAAAATGAAGGCAACGCAAGGCTTTCCACAACCTTTCCTAAAACCCATATTGCGATTACAGGAATAGAAAAAGTACTTCCTTCTGTTAATGACCTGGGGTTATTCTGGCCTCTGCTGGCTACTTATGGCACCGGGCAAAATCTGACTGTCTATAATACCATTTTTACCGGGCCGAGAAAAGAAGCCGAAATTGACGGTCCGGAGGAAATGTATGTAATTCTCCTGGATAACGGCAGGACCAATATTCTCGCCAATGAAGCGGTAAGGGAAAGTTTGTACTGCATTCGTTGCGGAGCATGCCTCAATGCCTGCCCGGTTTACAAAAACATAGGCGGGCATACGTATGACACTACCTACACGGGGCCAATAGGTTCGGTTATTACACCTCACATGAGAGGCATGAAAGAATACAAGCATCTAAGCTATGCTTCTTCTCTTTGCGGAGCGTGTACCGCGGCCTGTCCCGTGAAGATCGATATCCATGAGCTGTTATTGGAAAACAGGCATGAATCGGTGGAAAGTCATTTTACCAGCAAAAGTGAAAAGATGGCATGGTACCTGTGGAAACGCGCCAGCCTCAGCAGAAAAATGATGGATCTCGCCAACGGCAATACCAAAAATAAAGTAATCAATAAGATGTTTGGAAAAGCCTGGGGTGAAAGGCGTAACCTGCCCGATTTTGCTCCGAAATCTTTTAACCAGTTGTGGAAAGAAAGGAGAGGATAAATTAAATTCTTTCTTTATAGTTTCAGACTCAGGAGTTCTTTTCCTAATTCATGAAGACCTTCCTCAATACGCTGCTTTTGTTTACAGTCAGAACACGTGTGCCTTCTCATTAAGAAAACTTAATGGAATTGTTTCTCATCATACCCCCGTCACTCTTTTCTTATATTCTGCCAGCGCATTGCTCAATCTTTCTTTAGCGGTCGTATCACCAGGCACATTGTGAGAAGGATTTATATAGAGCTTCACTCCGCGGTCAGCCAATATTTCCGCCACCGTTGTCACCGTCATCCACACGCTTGTTACGAAAGCCATCGTTGACAGGGGGCCTATTTTATCCACATGATTTCTTAAAGGGACCGATGCATCCTGGATGGGCACGCAGGTATCCACCACCACATCAGCCAGTTCAAATAAAGTTTTACCGGAAGAATGCCGGGTGGTTTTTCCTTTGGCTTCTGCAGCAGAGCCGTACACGATGACCTTCATGCCTGTTTTCTTTGCTTCAAGCGCCACATCAATATTGACATTATTAATACCCGTATGTGAAAATAACCATATTACATCGCGCCTATCAAAATTATATCCCTTCATGATTTCCACACCATACCCTTCCACCCGTTCTAAAAATATAAACTGATGCACCCCCATTTGCCCGGTAATATTGGTAAAAAAGGTCAGGGGTAATTCCACTAAAGGATGAAAACCCACAAATCCGCCGATACGAGGATACATTTCTTCAATCGGTAAAGTCGAGTGTCCACAGCCGAAAGTATGCACCCAACGCTCGGCGGCAATTGCATCTGCCATCAGAACAGCCGCTTTTCGAATATTTTCCTGTTGTGTGTCTTCAATTTTTTTCATAACCTCTCTGGCATTATCAAGCCATTGTGTTGCAAGTTGTAACATGGTGAAATGAGTTTGTTTAGTTTTATTTAATTGAGTATTGAATATTAAACGTTGTTTATTGATAATTAAATGGGCTGTATGGTTGTATGGTTGTATGGTTATATGGTTATATGGTTATATGGTTGTATGGTTTCATTGTTTATAGCTAATACGGATTATCCTTATGTAGTAATTTTCAATCACCATTCACGACTCCTCTCACACCATCACTTCTTTTACTTCTCCCTCCGATTGTATTTTTAATTTCATTTTTTTAAAAGCTGCTGCAAAAATAATCATCATCAAAATAACACAAACTACAATCACGAGAGGGAAATGGCTGACGCCGTACTTCTGGGAAATAACGCCGGTCAATCCGTTGATCAAAGTATTGCCGATAAGCGCAATAGTGATGACAATGCTGAAAGCAGTTCCTGTAAAACCAGGATATAATTCTCCCACGTATCCTAATATGACCGGGAATCCGGCACCAAATCCAAATCCTGTCAATATCATTCCTGTATAAAGCCCTGCCACCGTATGCACAAAATACATGGTCAGGCTTCCCGCCAGAATACACGACCAGCAAAAATATAATACTGTGTTGGGTTTTACTTTAACTAAGATAAATCCCAAAAGTAATCTCGAGATAACTAAGCTGATATTAGACAAAGTGAGCGCTATTAATGCAAAGGTATTTTCAGGAGTTACCACTGCAAGGGCAAAGCTGGTAGCCCAATTATTGGCAATCCCTTCCACGGCACTTTCAAAAAATAATACAAAGCCCAATAACAGCAAAACAGCAGAGAATAAACGCCCTACTTCTTTCAGAGAAATACCATGACTATTTTTAGAAACCGGAAAACGTACTACCAGAAAAAATATAAAAGGCAGTAAAACAAAAATACCAATGCCTGCCACAATGGATGCATAAGGAAATTTATCGGAAAGCAATCCTAATAAAACCGGCATACCTACCGCGCCAATGCCATAAAAGACACCCAGCAGGCTGAGATTAGCGCCCTTGCTTTCGGGGCTGATATCGGCAACTAATGCATTCGTAGCCCCATTAATGATACCACCGCCAAATCCAATCAGCAAAAAAGCGGCTTGCAATACCCTCAACGAACCGGCGTAAGCAATACCTTCAAATGCCAAAAAAATAAAGAGTGTGCTACCCAGCAACACCTGTTTATATCCATACCTGTCCACCACCGGACCGAAAACAACAGAACCTGCCAGAATTCCAAACGGTAATAAGGCGGTGAGTGAACCGACTTGTAATTCGCTCATATCATATTGCTGTCTCACAAAAGTGAGCACTGTGCCTAAGGAAAGAAATACAATGCCGAAAAGCAGCATGCCGGCACAGGCGGATACAAATACCAGGCTTTTTTTGTAATTCATAGCATAAATAAGAATCCAAAATACAAATAAATTACATTTTATACTATGAAGCTGCCATAGCCTGAAAGGCTGCTCCGTATAAAGCTGCATCACTTTCTAACAGAGACGAAACCAGCTCTACCTGCATCATGGCTACCGGCTGAGCCCATTTTTCGGCTTCTTTTCTTATGTCAGAAAGAAATTGCGCGGCTGGTCCGAATAAACCCCCTCCGAAAATAATCTTTTCAGGATTAAAAATACTGATAAAGTTAGCCGTAGCCATGCCCCATAATTCAATAGCTTTTCCGATCGCCTGTTGGGCAATGATATCGCCTGTTCCCAAAGCGCTGAACACATCTTTAGCCGTAAGCTGATGGTATTTTTTCAGAATACCCTGGTAATCTTTTTCCTTGTCAATAAATTCTCTGGCCGAGCGCACTATTCCTTCTCCCGAAGCATAATATTCAAAACAACCGCAACTTTTATACTTTTCTTCATAAGGTCTGTTCAATGCCATCCATCCTGTTGCGCCTGCGATACCGTGTGTGCCCTGAAGAACGCTGCCATTTATGATGATCCCTGCGCCGATGCCGGTACCTACCGCTATGAAAACAGCGTGATCACAGTGCTGTGCCGCTCCCTTCCATTTTTCTCCCAGGACGGAACAGGCGCGGTCATTATCTACCATCAGCTTCAGGTTCTTATTTTTTAATGCTCCGAGGATGTCCTCTTTCAGTGGATATTCCTCCCATCCGGGAATATTGGGAGCCCACACCATACCTGTGTTTGAATTACTAATGCCCGGCACACAAATGCCCACTCCTGTAATTGGCATCCTGTCATGAGCAGTTTCATATTGCAGGGTCCTGATCACCTCTTTAATAAGTTCTCCCACCTCCTTTCCTTCTCTGCCTGATAAAGCATAAGAACGTTTGAGAGAGATACCTCCCGCTTCATCGAAAACAGCCGCAGCTAATTTTGTTCCTCCAAGATCGAGTGCGATAACAGGCATGATTTATGATTTATGATTTATGATCTATGATCTGTGATCTGTGATCTTCAGAATTTGTTATTTAGTCTCCCGATATTCCATTTTCAAAATAACTTTTGATAAAGTTCTTCCACTCTCCCGCACATCACTACCTCTATATTATACCTCTTCATATCCAATCCTTTTTTATTGATTTTGGAAATAAATATTTTTTCGAATCCCAATTTATCTGCCTCGACGATCCGTTGCTCAATACGGTTTACAGGTCGTATTTCACCACTCAAACCCACTTCTCCCGAAAAGCAATACCGATAGGAAATCGGCTGATCATTATAGGATGAAAGCAAAGCGCTGATAATGGCCAGATCAATTGAGGGGTCTTCCACGCGCAAACCACCGGCGATATTCAGGAAAACATCTTTTACCCCAAATTGAAAACCGCCTCTCTTTTCCAATACCGCGAGCAATAATTGCAAACGCCTTAAATCAAAACCGTTCACCGTTCTCTGAGGGGTGCCATATACCGAATGAGTCACCAGCGCCTGTGTTTCTATCAGCATGGGCCGTAATCCTTCCATGGAAGCACCGATGGCTATGCCGCTTAATGTCTCTTCTTTTTCGGAAATCAATAAGTCTGATGGATTGGACACCTGACGTAATCCTTTTCCCGTCATTTCATAGATACCCAATTCGGAAGCAGAGCCGAAACGATTTTTAATAGTCCGTAAAATGCGATACAGATAATGCTGATCGCCTTCAAATTGTAATACGGTGTCCACAATATGTTCCAGCACTTTCGGACCGGCAATGCTGCCATCTTTAGTAATATGACCTATGATAAAAACCGGTGTTTGCGTAGCTTTTGCAAAACGCTGTAACTCCGCCGTACAGGTCCTTACCTGGGAAATGCTTCCGGGGGCGGCTTCTATGTATTGTGATTCCAGTGTTTGAATGGAGTCCACGATCACCAATCGGGGATTTAATTTCTTTATTTCATGGAAAATAACCTGTGTATCCGTTTCTGTCAGCAAATAAAAGTTCTCATTTTGTAATCCAAGACGGTCCGCGCGCATCCGGATCTGCTGCTCGCTTTCCTCTCCGCTGACATATAAAGTGACAATATTCTTTAATTCCAATGCTTGTTGCAGAAACAAAGTGGATTTCCCGATTCCCGGCTCACCGGCCACCAGCACTAAAGAACCGGGTACAATGCCGCCGCCCAGCACGCGGTCCAGCTCCGCATCCCCGGTCAGCAATCTCTTCTGTTCGCCGCTATCCACTTCACCTAAGCTGATCGTTTTAGCGTTTCTTTTTTTATTCTCTTTCCATGTTTCTTTTGATGATTCTTTTCCTGTGGCAATTACTTCTTCAACAAAGGTATTCCATTCGCCGCAGGAAGGACATTTACCTAACCATTTGGCGCTTTCATACCCGCAGTTTTGACAAAAAAATGCAGACTTTGTTTTACTCATGGGCTAAAGATACGATAGGGAATGATATTGTCGTGGTTTCGGAATGTCAGATTCCATTGTTTCAGGGATTGATATCCCATAAAACAATAAATATTATCTTTGTATCTAATGAAAGATTTCTTAAAAGCAGATTTTATGGAAACTATACAAGTGGAATTGACTAGCAGGAAACAGGCAGCCATGCTTAAAGAGCTGTTGCAAGAGCTAAAAATACATTTTAAAGCAATACCATCCCCAGATAAAGATAATCTATCCGGTGAGGGCTTTAAGCAATCTTTAATTCAAATAAAAGAAGATTATACTAAGGGTAAAACACAGGAATTTAAAGAAATAGACTTGGATAACTTATGGAAATAAGGTATAAGATTATTTTTCATAAGGAAGCAATGAAAGATCTTAGTTTTTGGAAAAAATCAGGAAATATTTCTGCACAGAAGAAGATAACCGCAATTTTAAAAATATTACAAAGTGATCCTTATCATCACTCAATGCAATTTGAATTCCTTTCTGAAAATCTGAGTGGTTATTGTTCACGAAGAATAACTAAAAAGGACAGAGTAACTTATTTTGTTAATGAAAAAAATAGAGAGGTGGTTGTAGCTCGTCTGCGTGGGCATTATTCTTAAGGGCACATTTCAACCGTTAATAAAGTATTCAGCCTTTATCTTAATAAAATGAAAAAGAGCCGGTGAAATAAATCTCCGACCCTTTTTGCTTACTAACCCATTAAATTCAAGCCGAAATTACAAAATGACTTCAGATTAGCAAAGTTTCTCCTGCTATTGTTAATAACTTTTTTATCCTTTCCGGCAAGCAAGGACTAATACCGTATTTTTGTATTTATATATATAACAATATATATTTATGTATATTAAAAGCATAATAAATCATTTATGTAGATATCTGCATTCCCATATATTAATTTAATGGTCATGCATTATAAAAATATATAATAACATGTCGTTGTATCACATCATGACAAAGTGTCTTACCCTTTATTTTTCGACATAATCTTTTGAAAGTCAAAGGAAAGCAAAAATATGCCACTTTAACATCTATTTAACATAAATTCAAAATTTTTTCCTGATTTTGACCTGGTAGCAGTTTATCCGGAAGCCATCAGGTATCCAATTAACCTCCCGTTTCTCTTAGTTCAAAATAACCGGGATCTGATTTTTACTTTTTGAACAACCTTTGTTTTCTCGTGTTGTTAAATTAGTTTTACGTTTTATTTTCTTCATTTTTAAAATTCAACAATTATGTCATTTACACTTCCTGATCTTCCTTATGCCACCAATGCACTGGAACCGCATATTGATAAGACCACTATGGAAATTCATCATGGAAAACACCATGCCGGCTATGTGAACAATCTGAACAAAGCTATTGCCGGTACGCCTTTAGAAAACAAGAGCTTAGAAGAACTCATGAAAGATGCATCCAAACATCCTGTGGCCGTACGCAATAACGCCGGTGGACATTGGAACCATTCTTTTTTCTGGCCCCAGATGGGACCCAAAGCAGGGGGCTCTCCTTCCGGAAAACTGGCAGAAGCCATTAATAAAACATGGGGAAGCTTTGATAAATTTAAAGAAGAATTTGCCAAGGTTGCAGGCGCCCGTTTCGGAAGCGGCTGGGCGTGGCTCGGAGTAAAAGACGGAGGACTGTGTATTTGCTCTACACCCAATCAGGATAATCCGCTGATGGATATAGCAGAATGTAAATGCCAGCCTATCCTCGGCATTGATGTATGGGAACACGCCTATTACTTAAAATATCAAAACCGTCGTCCTGATTATGTGACTGCTTTCTGGAATCTCGTTCGCTGGGATGTGGTAGCTGACAGGTATGCAAAAGCAAAATAAGCTGACTATTGAAAAAGAGTTTGCGATAGTAACCAAACTTGTGGTGGTAAATGGTAATTTGTAAATAGCAGAGCACCATTTACCACTTACTATTTGCAGATTACCAACCCAACCACCTATCAATCCAGCGACTGGTTACCGGAAGAAGCTATTTTCAACATTCTTTCAAATTGCAGCGGGGTCAGATCATTATAAAAATAATAAGCAGGATTCACTTTAACACCGTCTTTTATAACTTCATAATGGCAATGCGGGCCTGTTGATTTTCCTGAGTCCCCTACCCATCCGATCACTTCTCCTCTTTTCACTTTTTCATGATCATGCACCTTTATTTTGTACATGTGACCGAATAAAGTCTCATATCCATAACCGTTATTGATGATCACATGATTGCCATAGCCGTCATGATTATTACCTGCAAAAATTACCACCCCGTCTCCGGTAGCATAAATGGGCGTGCCGCGCGGTGCAGCAAAATCTACCCCCGGATGTATTTTAATAGTCTTGTAAATAGGGTCAATACGGTAGCCAAACCCCGAGGCGATGCGTGTTAAATCTTTGTTGGAAATAGGCTGAATAGCCGGAATATGAGCCAGCATTTCATTTTTATTTTTGATCAGATTATCCACCGCATTGAAAGATGCATTCTGAACGGTTATCCGGTGCTCCAGCATCTCCAGGGTCAGGGAAGCTTTTTTTATTAACTGCCCGTCATCCATCCCGCCCAACTCGGTATATTCCTGCTCCTGCCATTCTTTTCCGGCCCTTATGCTATCGGGTATAGGTCTGGCTTCAAAGATAGTCCTGTAAATATTGTTATCCCTGTTTTGCAGCGAAATCAATTGCTGATCTATATTGTTCATTTTGCCGGACAACACCTTGTATTTGTCCTCCATGTCAGTAAGCCGGTTCCGCATTTTCATTTCAGCCGGTGAAGCAAAAAAACGATAAGCCACGGATACTATGATAAAAGATGTGACAATAGCGGCAGACAGAAACCCCAGGAGATGAAGTATCCTTTTCCATACCGGCACCACTAATTTTTCGTATTTAAGGGTCCGTGTATTATAATAATATTTGACTTTTCTCATTACACTGTCGCCGACATTCTTAACGGAATGAATCAGTTATTATTTTGATATTTTTGCAGCTTTGGAATCAAAAATAAAGACAATAGACAAAAATATCAGTTAAAGAAATTAAAAAATTTATTTACAATTGTTAATCATATAATTACACTTTTATTCGTTTTTATATATTTCAGATTATGATGACAACCACAGTAATACGCCAGACTTTCCTTGATTTTTTTAAAAGTAAATCACACACCATTGTTCCTTCTGCTCCCATCGTGGTAAAGAATGATCCTACACTCATGTTCACCAACGCGGGCATGAATCAGTTCAAGGATTATTTTCTGGGAAATAAAAAACCGGTGTATCCCCGGATAGCCGATACCCAGAAATGTCTTCGTGTAAGCGGTAAGCATAATGATCTGGAAGAAGTGGGATGGGATACGTATCATCACACCATGTTTGAGATGCTTGGAAACTGGAGCTTTGGCGACTACTTTAAAGAGGAAGCCATTGCATGGGCATGGGAGCTGCTAACGGAAGTGTATAAGATCCCGAAAGAGCGTTTGTATGTGACAGTTTTCGGAGGAGAGTCCGGCCTTAATCCCCCTTTAAAGTCAGGAACAGCGTTAGAGATGGATAAGGAAGCTTACGAATGTTGGAAAAAACATGTGAAAGAAGACCGTATTCTTTTCGGAAGCAAAAAGGACAACTTCTGGGAAATGGGAGATACAGGACCTTGCGGACCATGCAGTGAAATTCATGTGGACTGCAGGACGGAAGAAGAAAGAAAAAAAACAGACGGCAAAACGCTGGTCAATGCCGGAGATCCGCAGGTAATAGAAGTATGGAATTTAGTGTTCATGGAATTCAACCGTTTGAATGACGGTTCCCTGATAAAGCTTCCTGCGCAACATGTGGACACCGGCATGGGTTTAGAAAGACTGGTCCGCATATTGCAAAATAAGAACTCCAATTATGATACCGATTTATTCGCTCCTGTGATTGCTGCTACTGAAAAGTTGACGGGCAGTAAATACGGAGGGACACAAAATAATCGGGATGTGGCTTTCCGTGTCATTGCCGATCATATCCGTGCAATCTGTTTTACCATTGCAGACGGACAACTTCCGTCCAATACAGGCGCCGGATACGTCATTCGCCGCATTTTGAGAAGAGCGGTGAGATATTACTTTTCTTTCCTGGAAATAAAAGAACCGCTTCTTTATCAATTAACCCCTGTGTTAGCTGCCGGATTTGAAAATATTTTTCCCGAACTAAAAAAGCAACAGGATTTTGTTTCTAAAGTTATCAAAGAAGAAGAAAACAGCTTCCTGAGGACATTAGACAGCGGGATAAAACGTTTGGAAGAATATTCTTCGAAACAAACAGACAATAAAGAAATAGACGGTAAAACGGCATTTGAGTTGTATGATACCTACGGTTTTCCATTAGATCTTACCCGGCTTATTGCCAAAGAAAAAAATTACATTGTTGACGAAAAAGGATTTGAACAGGAAATGCAGATCCAAAAGTCCCGTTCCAGAAATGCAACCGCTATAGATACCGGCGACTGGATCGTACTGTCGGAAGATACAAAAACTAAATTTGTAGGATACGATGACTTGTTGGTTAAAACCAGGGTGGTAAAATACAGAAAAGTCATTTCAAAAAACAAAACGCAATATCAGGTTGTGCTTGAAACGACTCCATTCTATGCTGAAAGCGGCGGACAAGTCGGCGATACAGGGACACTGCGCATCGGCCCTACCGAACTGACGGTTACTGACACCAAAAAAGAAAATGATCTGATCGTTCACTTTACCGGTTCCATTGCTGAAGATATGGGAGCGCCGGTAACGGCAGCAGTGGATTATGAGAAAAGGCTGCACACGATGTACAATCACACCGCGACTCACCTGCTGCATGCTGCCTTAAAGCAGGTGGCAGGGAAGCATGTTAATCAAAAAGGTTCCTTAGTAAGTCCGGATATATTGCGTTTTGATGTTTCTCATTTTGCCAAATTCAGTGAAGAAGAATTACGCGAAGTTGAAGCCATTGTCAATACAAAAATCAGGGAAAATATTCCCGTCATTATCAAAGAAATGCCGAAGGATGAAGCATTGAGATCAGGCGCCATGGCATTATTTGGTGAAAAATATGGAAACATCGTTCGCGTAGTCACTATTGACCCGACATTCTCCATCGAACTATGCGGAGGAACGCATGTAGGCCATACCGGCATGATAGGATTATTTACCATTACTTCGGAAAGCGCTGTAGCAGCGGGCGTACGCAGGATAGAAGCGCTGACAGGCGGAGCAGCGATCCGTTATGTGTGGGACAAATTAGAGCAAAATAAAACGATTGCCGGATTATTAAAAACCAGGGAAATAGTAAGGTCCATTGAAAAGTTATTGGAGGAAAAAACCACCCTTGAAAAGAAAGTAGCTTCATTAGAAACTCAACAGTTATCCATACTTTGTAATGATCTGGAAAAAGATGCCAAACAGATCAGCCAGGTTGCTTTCATAGGGAGAATAGTGGAAGTAGGAAACGCCGATGCCCTGAAACAACTATGTTTTCAGTTAAAGGTAAAATTTGACCGTTATGTATTTGCTTTAGCCGCCACCATCGGGGAGAAAGCATTTTTTGCATTGATGACAGACGAACAAACTTCAGCGGAAAAAAAATTAGATGCCGCGCGGATCATCCGCGAAAAAATAGCCCCTCTGATACAAGGTGGCGGTGGTGGTCAGCATACATTTGCGACAGCCGGAGGAAAAGATGGCAATCATTTAACCGCGGCTATCCGTACTATAGAAGATTTAATAAGCTGATCCGTTTTCCGTACCATATACATTGATTATTCAACCCCCGCAGTTCTATAAACTGGTCGCCGAAAAAGTATCTCCCTCCGAAATATCTCCCGATTGGTAGCCTTTCATAAACCAGCGTACACGCTGTTCGGAAGTGCCATGAGTGAAGGAATCAGGAATTACATACCCCCGGCCCTCTTTTTGTAATCTGTCATCGCCTACAGCATTAGCTGCCTGCATGGCATTTTGAATATCTCCCGGTTCTAAAACATGATTCCATTTATCATCATAATGCGCCCATAACCCTGCAAAAAAATCGGCCTGCAGTTCCAGACGGACTGATAAAGCATTGGCTTCTTTCCGGTCTGCGCGGGACTGTAATGCTTCCACCTGTTGTGTGATTCCTAATAAATTTTGCACATGATGGCCTACTTCGTGGGCAATGACATAGGCATCCGCAAAATTACCGGGCACATGAAAGCGGCTTTTTAATTCGTTGAAAAAAGAAAGATCAATATAAAGCTTTTGATCTGCGGGGCAATAAAAAGGACCGGATGCAGCAGTGTTCATACCACAAGCCGATTCCACTTCTCCGCTGTATAACACCATCACAGGAGGCACATATTGCTTGCCTATTTTTTGAAAGAGCTTACTCCATACATCTTCTGTATCCGCCAGCACTACTTTCGCGAATACGGCTGATTCATCATTACCCTTTTGCTCAGCAGGAGAAACCTGTTCCGTAGAGCCGGATTCTATACTTTGTAAAAACTGCAGCGGGTTTTTTCCCAGGATGAGTGATAGAATAAGAATGATGATAACACCACCGATACCGCCGCCTAAGACGACATTCCGTCCCGAGACACCGCGACGGTCTTCTATGTTAGTACTTTCTCTTCTGCCCTGCCAACGCATGATTTCAAGGGTCTAAATTTTAAAAAGGGTATTAATATCATTGGTGAAGGTACAAAAGTTTAATCAGGTTTTCGCAATTCCGGAATTTATTATCACACCCTCTATTTCAATTTCTTTTCCATCATTTAAACTGCACTTTGAAGTCTATTACTCTTTTTGAACTTTTCACAATTTAGCTTATAATCAGGGTAAAGGCATTATTTTTTCAATATTTGCAGGGCATTTCCGGATAAAACTATTGCTGAACTGTCTGAAACGTTGAGGTCAAGATTTTTAATTTGTGCATGACCTACATCCAGTATTGAATGGCCGTTGAGAATTGCATGAAGGGATTTGATTGACATGCTTTCATCGAAATTTCTTTGATCCCCCCTTTTATCTTTTACCAAAATATCTTTTGTGTGAGGAAATTCTGCCTTGTCCCCAGGTTGTTTTCTATAATCAGGCGACATTTCGAATACAACAGCAGAGGAATCACTTTGATTAACGTTTACTGTATCCAAATCGGGATACATACTTTCCGCTTCAAATTTTGATTTTCCGCTTATATGAACGTTTATACTCCTTTGTTTAAGTTTTTGCATTTCAAAATTTGTGTTATGGCCTGTAACCGACAGAAGTTCAGGTGAAAATATTCTTACAGGGACCGTATTCTCAAGATAATTCTTTTCATAAGGATTTGCGGCTTCGTAATCAAAGTTTAAATATAAGGTATCATTCTTTACAACCGCTTTTACTTCACCACGGTGATAGTGTACCCATTCCTGCAGCAAACGAACGGAAGGTTTATCACTTTGTTCGTAATAAATCCTGGTTCCATTACCGCCTGTAATATTCAGGTATTTAAAAGGTTGCGTCATTATCCTATTGTACGTCCAGTAGATATCCGATTTATCAAGCGCGTCATATTGTTTTTTCAGGATAATGTTGGATGAAATCAAGCCTGCAATCATTACCATAAATAAGCAAATTAATATGCGTGTTGTCATCTTCATAAGTTATTTTTTGAAATTGTTTTTAACGAAGTCCTCATATTTTGCTTTTATTTCCCTGAAGTCTATTTTCAGTAAATAAATATTACGCAAAAAAGCAGGCAGCTCATTTTCTTCAAATTGCTCCCGTCTGAAATCCAGAATACGTGTCATAGCCTCGTCCTCGATAAAATAACCGATCCCTCTCCTGTTACTGATAATGTTTTGTTGCTGCAAAAGATCGTATGCGCGTTGCACCGTATTGGGATTCACTTCTATTTGAAAAGCCATTTCTCTGATACTGATAATTTTATCCCCCAGCTTCCATTTCTTTAATAATATCTGCTCACAAACGTATTCTGCAATCTGAATATATATCGCCGGATTTTCTTTAAACTCCATAGAAGTTAATTAAAATTCTTTTTCTTTTAAGCGCAGTAGAGGCAGAAACCACAAGATGGAAGGAATAATAAATGCAAAGGCAATATGAAAAAAGTTTTCCAGCTTAATGGGTAATATTAAGGTGCCGGTTTCCTTACCGATAGACAAGGTTACATGATCGTAAGGAATGGCATCGTTTACATGACCGAACAATCCATCTGCTATTAACCAATTGAGGCTGAAAATTATGAGTACTAAAGCGCAAACAGCTAATCCGGTTTTAATAAACGGAATTTTATTGAAGTACAAACTGCCGGTTAACATCAGACCTCCCAATTTCAGGAACAAGGCATACACTTTCCATGCTACAATTCCATTTAAATCAAAGTTATAAACGCTTTCATATTGCTGCTTGTAGAATATAGAAGTTTTATCAAGGCCATGGTGGAAGGCGGCAACAAAGGCAACATCTATTCCATGGTAAAATAATAAAAAAATAAGCGGATACAAGATACCGGCAATTAAAAATCCACAAAGCCATTTCTCTAAAAATGAAGCCGGCAAGGTTAAGTAAGAAGACCCGCCAGCATTGGTGCTAAAATACCCAAATACATACGAAGAAATAAAAAAGCCACCCCCCGCCAAACCCCATATAAAGGTTAAATTTTGTGCGGGTCCGATGCCTATAAGCATTTTTGCCGCTGCATACAGAATGAAGGATAGCACTAATAAAAGCGCTGTCACACCCAGCGTTTGCGTAGGCCGTTCTGCAATTACTTTTTTAAACAGCAGCCAGAATCTTTTTATGCTGAATATCTCGCTCATATTTTAATTTTTATAAAAAATTGACTTTGCTTTCGCCGGATTCCCTGTAACCGCGTTAAACAAATATTCAAGGTTCACTTTAGATTCTTCTCCGGTTTTGTTTTGCATTACGACGGAATAACCTCTTAAGGCTGAATCCGCATATAACACGTCACTTTCATCCGGCATTTGATCTACCATTTTAAAACTTAACCTTTTTTCTATTTCCGCAATTGAAGCCTGCAACAATAACCGGCCATTATCCACTATAATCACATTGTCAATTAAATTATCCAAATCACGTATTTGATGCGTAGAAATAAATATCATTTTATCTTCTGTAAAAACGGACGAAATCAGCTTCCTGAATTTTATTTTGGAAGGGATATCCAAACCATTAGTAGGCTCATCTAACAGCAAAATTTTTGTATTACAGGCCAGTGCAAAAGCGATGATAAATTTCTTTTGCTGGCCGAATGAAAAAGTTTTCAGCTTGCCTTTGTCATGCACATCCAGGAGTTCCAGATAATCATGAAATTGATCTTCGTTAAACATAGGGTAGAATGGAGCAAATAATTTTTTATATCCGTTTATTGTTAAGGAAGGTACATATACCTCCTCGGGAATGAAATAAATTGTTTGCAGGAAAGATGGCAGCCTCTTCTTTGGCACAAAACCATTTACCAACAATTCGCCCTGCGTCGGAAATAATAATCCGATAAAATTCTTAAGCAGGGTTGATTTACCCGCGCCATTTTTTCCCAATAAGCCATAAATGCTTCCGGCAGCTAATTGCAGATTCAGGTTCCGGTATAACAGTTTCCTTTTTTTGTAACCAAAGGATAAATTTTTTATTTCGATCATTAGTGTATTAGTTATGTAGTACACAACAAAGGTAAACGCATTTTTTATATAACAAAATTTTTTCCCGGATCTTCGAAAATATGAAGGCAATAAACACTGAATCCCGCACATAAATCCAGGGCATGAAAAAAGCCGGAGCGCGTGTGCTCCGGCCTGTTAAAACCTACTGAGATGAAACGTTTATAATCCTAAAATTTTATTGCGTCTCCAGGGACAGTTCTTCAGGTATTTTTTCTTCCTCTTTTTCTTTTTTAGGTCTGAAGACATAATAAATGATTACTAAGATTAAGAATACCGGCAGGATTAACGCGGTAAAGCTGACCCATTTTCCTCCATAGAACTTCTTCATGGGTAACATTCTCCACATAATCATATACATTGCCGGCACTAATACCAGTGTGAGGAAAGTGGCAAATGCCAAACCAAAGATCATAGCCCAGCATAAGGGACCCCAGAAGGCTGCATTATCACCTCCGAAATATAAATGAGGATTCAGGTGAGTAAATAAAGAAACAAAATCAATATTCATTCCAATGCCTAAAGGTATTAATCCAAGGATCGTGGCAAAGGCTGTCAGTAATACAGGTGTCATTCTCACATGGCCTGCTTCCATGACGGCTTCGCGGACCGGCATTCCCTGTGCTATCATCAGGTCTGCAAATTCAACCAGGAGAATACCATTTCGCACTACGATACCGGCTAAGGCAACAATCCCTACACCTGTCATGACGATGGAAATATTCATCCTGAATAAAGCTGTCCCCAACAATACGCCGATAACACTGAAGATAACCTCACTGATTATAATTAAGGTTTTGCTGATAGAATTAAATTGAAGCATCAAAATAAGGAATATCAATCCGATGGCAGCCAGCAAAGCGACCTGCAGGAAAGATTGGGTGGCCTGCTGATCTTCCTGTGCCCCTCCCATTTTCACAGAAATACCTTCCGGTAAATGATAATTATTGATAGCAGTTTCTATTTTCTGCACTACTTCATTGGCATTATATCCATTCAGCACATTGGAAGTAAGGGAGATCACTCTTTTTTGATTGAGGTGACGGATACCCCCATAAGTGGTAGTATAACGTATATCTGCCAAAGAGGATAAAGGCACCTGCCTGATCTTTCCCTGCATGCTCATATCCTGGTAAGTGATCACCATATTTTGCAACAGGTTAATATTATCTCTTTGTGAAGGGATTGCACGTACATCAATCGGGTAATCTTCATCTTCGCTGGGATCACGAAAACGGCTTATTTCGGTACCAAATATGGCGGTACGGATATTGGAACCTATCTGTCCGCTGGAAATACCCTGGCGGTTGGCAAATTCACGATTAACATCAAAAACTATTTCGGGTTTATTATTATCAAAATCTGAAGTCAGCTCCTCTATCCCTCCTATATCCTGCGCATTAATATATTGCTTTAATCTCCCCGAGGTGGCGATCAGCGTATCCAGATCATCACCCGTAATTTCTATATCAATAGGCTGACCTACCGGAGGTCCCATTTCTTCTTTATCCACTGTAACCGTTGCACCGGGAATTCCTTTTACAGAATTGCGTATTTCGTCTAAATACTTTTGCGTAGAAACCCCGTGTCTTTGATCATACTGAACGAAATTAACAGTGATTTTCCCCAAATTAGAGTGAGTACCAAAATTGTCATCGCTGCTCGCTGGCGCAGCTCCAATGGCAACGTTGGTAATGACAGATTCGACTGCCGGATTCTTTTTCCCTGTGGCGTAATTAATGCCCAGCACGCTGTCCACGCGATTCTCTAATTCTCCGAGAACCTGATTGGTGGTAGCAGCCGCCGTACCTACCGGCATTTGAAGATATACATAAGCGAAGTTAGGATCAGCGGTCGGGAAAAATTCCACCTTAGGTCCCCGCACTGCGAAGAACACAATGGATAAAACAAACAAGATCAATGTTCCGCCGAGCAACCTGCCCGGATGGCGGAGGGCTGCCGCTAATATGCGGGAATAAAGCGATTTAAAACCAGGCCATACTTTATCCTGAAATTTACTAATAACCTTTTCAAAAACAAACTGATATAATAAATAGATGATCAAAAGCGCCATAATGAAATTGCCAAATCCTACACCGCCGAGCAGATAGAATATCAATGCCATTGCTGCCATAACAATGACTGTGATCTTCATTCGTTTGGTCCACTTAGATTGACCTTTCGTTCTCACTTTATGCGGCTTCATGAAATCCACCGCAAAAACCGGATTCAAAATATAGGCTACTACTAAGGAGGCCAGCAATGTAATGATCAAAGTAATAGGCAGGAAAACCATGAATTCGCCCACAATGCCTGTCCAGAATGCCAAAGGGATAAAGGGGGCAAGCGTGGTCAGCGTCCCGGCCAGTACCGGTAAGAATATTTCTCCGGTTGCCATCTTAGCAGCTTTGGCAATAGGCATTTTACCATTATCATAAATACGATGTGTATTTTCGATCACGACAATGGCGTCATCCACCACAATTCCCAAAGCGAGCAGGAATGCAAACAATACAATCATGTTCATGGAATATCCGAGAATGGGCAAGACCAGAAATGCAATGAACATTGATAATGGAACAGCCAGGGCAACGAAGATTGCATTGGTGGCTCCCATGAAGAACATGAGGATCAAAGTAACCAAGATAAATCCGATAATAATCGTATTGATCAGATCCTGCAAGGTGCTGCGCGTCTTGTCCGACTGATCTCCGGTAATGTCCACATGCAGGTTTTGGGGAAATTCCGTTTTTTGCATTTGAGTTACGGTTTCCCTTACCTTATCCGACGCATCAATCAGGTTAGCGCTGCTGCGCTTAATTACATTCAGCGTGATGACCGGCTTCCCGTCTAAAGAAGCATAACTGTCTCTGTCTTTAAAAGTATCTTTTATCTGTGCAATATTTTTCAGAAAAACCTGTCCGCCGACAGGAGAACGGACAATGAGATTGGCGATCTGGTTAATGTCTGTAAATTCCTGCTTCATTTCCACATCGCGTTCCTGCCCATTCATTTTAACGGTTCCGCCGGATATGGTATGATTTTCATTCGCCACTGCAGATTGAATATTGGCAAATGATATCTGTGCCGCTGCCATTTTATTCATATCCACATTGATTTGCACCTCACGGTCAGGAGCACCCACTTCATCCACCTTGTTGATTGCAGGCAAAGCCTCTAACTTGTCCTTCAGATCATCTGCATATTTTTTGAGCTTTTTCAGATCATAATTACCGGAAATATTGACGTACAAAATCGGCATGTCCGACAAGTTCACATCTATCACATTGGGCGGCGAAGGCAGATCTTTGGGAAAATCCGTAGAAGCCTTGGCTTTATCTACCGCATCTTTTACTTCCTGCTTCGCCACATCAATATTGACATTGGTATTAAATTCCACCTTCACCATCGAAAAATCCTGGATAGAATTACTGGTGATCTTCTTTAACCCTTTCAGAGACTTACATTGTTTTTCGATCTCTTTTGTAACCAGCTTCTCCATATTCTCCGGTGAAGTACCCGGATAAATCGTTGTCACATAGATCGTAGGGATCGTGATATCGGGAAACTGCTCTTTGGGCAAAGTATTATATGCCAGTAATCCTGCTAAAGTGATCAATATGGTAACGAAATAAACCGTGGTACGATTACCAATCGCCCAACTGGATGGTTTAAACTCTTTAAATACGTCTTTCATGACTTTATTTTATATTTTATCAATCGTCAATCGTGAATGGTCAATCGTGAATCGTGAATGGTGAATGCCTTGCTCAAACCCGAAACCTCAAACCGGAAACTCAAAACCTGAAACCCCAAAAACATGAAACCATCGGCACAATGAAACATTTATTCCGCCTGCACGGTATCTCCGTCATTTACATTATCATATCCCGCAATGATCAGTTGGTCGCCGGCTTTTAATCCGCCGGTAATTTCGGCATTACCTCCATAAGTCTGGTTTACGGTCACAGGTATTTTTTTGGCTTTATTATCTTCTGCGATATATACATAATTTCCTGTGGCATCATGTTGCAATACGCTTATCGGAACGGTAATGGCCTTATTATTTTGGTAACTGACCACCCTGATCACGGCCAGCATGTTCGGGTGATAAGCCGCATCGTGAGGCAAACGGATATCTACGGTAAATGCCCTGCTGACAGGATCTATCACCTTGCTTACATAAGTTATCCTCGTGCGCAAAGTATCTTGTAAATCAGGAAATACTATATCTACTTTATCACCGGTATGTACTTTACCCACATAGTTTTCTCCGATTTGTCCGGTTACTTTCAGATCTGTCAGATTCACTATTGTAAAAGTGGGTACCCCGGGAGAAACCGCTTGTCCCAGCTTGGCGATCACTTCATCCACCACCCCGCTGAAGGGCGCTTTAATGCGATACAATGATAACTGGGATTCCAGCACCTGGATTTGCTTCTCCACATTCTCATAATTATTTTTGGCAGTCAGCAATTGCACCTTGGTGCCGATATTCTGATCCCACAAATTCTGCTGGCGGTCATAAATGTTTTTTGCAAATGCCAGTTGGCTTTGTAATTGGGCTATCTGCTGACGCACCACATTATCATCAAGCTGAGCAAGGGTTTGTCCTGCAGAGACCTGTTGCCCTGTCTGGACATAAATCGTTTTAATTACTGCAGCGGCTTCAGCCGTAACGGTCACATTTTTTTGTGCATCCACCTTACCTTGTACTTCTATGTAATTTTTAAATACGGAAGGCTGTAATGTATTCACGGCGATGGAAATGACTTTTCGTGGCCCTTCTTTCCCCGCACCCAGTTCTTTTTCCAGCCGGCTGATCTGGGTATTTAGTTTACTGCGCTCACTTTTGAGCTTGTCCAATTGTTGCTGCTTGTTGGGGGAGGTAGAGTTACATGCCGCCAACATCAAAGTAATCAGGCTTATAATAGTAATCCGTTTCATCTGAAAGTTTTTATTTAATTCATTTTAAATTTTTCCCAAAGCTTTTTCGTAATCAATTTTAGCTATGATGGCATCATACAAAGCGCTGAAATAGTTGGTCTGGGCCTGCTTCAGGTCGCTTTCCGCATTGACCACTTCCAAATTGCTTCCCACGCCGGCCTCATATTTCTTTTTGGCTGCATCATAAACCGATTCTGCCAACTTCATATTTTCTTCCTGCGAAGACAAATTGATAATGTCGTTCCGCAAAGAGGTTTCAGATTGCTGTACTTCGAAGTTAATAGATTGTTGCAGCCCTTCTAATTGTATATTATTTTTCTCGACCGCCAGTCTGGCCTCTTTGACCTGGTTTTTTCGTTGAAAACCGTCAAATATGGGAACACTGACATTCAGGCCCACAATCCAGGTGCTGAACCAGGGCTCATGTGCATCAAAGAAATTAAACTGATCCCGCCCCGCATTTTTTCCGTAATTCATAAACGCTGAAACAGTAGGCAAATAGCTCATTTTGTATCTTTTTAAATTATATTCATTGGCTTTTTTCTGGGTCTGCAGGAGGGAATATTCTATCCGGCCATCATAATGAAATCCTGCTGAATCGCTTAAACCCCCCACCAGGCCGGAAGTGCTAAGTGTATCGGCGGGAGTCAGCAATTCATTGAGCGGCATACCCATCTGGAACTTTAAGAGCTGATCGCCTACGGCCAACATATTGATCAGGTTTACTTTGGCAGTTTCCAGGTTATTAAGTTGAACCTGTACACGATCCACATCTAATTTTTCCGCAAACCCGTTTTGATACATGGCTTTAGTATCCTGTAATAATTTGCTTACCCGTTCAATATTCGTATTGGTAAGGTCCAATTGTTTCCTGCTTATCAGCAGGCTGTAATAAGCTTTGGACACAGCTACCCGTACATCCCGCTTACTCTGTTGCAGGCTCTTCTTCGATAGCTCCACTAATGTTTTCTTTGCCTGCAAGGCTACAAAAAGACTCCCTTCAAAAAGCGTCTGGTTAATAGAGATAGAGCCTGTGACGCTGTATTTGGTACCGAAAGCAACAGGGAACATCCCCGGTTGGGGAATTTTTGTATTTGACGGCAATACATTCTCCTTGATCAGCACTCCATATACGGCCGGAGAAATAAAATCGGGTATAAACTGGGTAGGGATTTCAGGTAAATACTGCAGACTACCGGAGGCAGAAACCTGGGGCAACGCCATACCTGTGATTTCCGCATTTTTTGCATTCGTTGTTTCTAAGTCAATTTCCGAGCTTCTAACCTGCGGCTGATGTTGCATTGCATAATCAATGCACTGTTGCAACGAAAAACGATGATCTCCCTGGGCAAAAGATGTTTTTGTGAATGTCAATATTAAAAAAGCGACCGGTATAAATAGTTGAAAACAGCGTTTCATGATATTAATTATTTTTATTCAAAATTTTTTCTCGATATTTTAAAATTACTTTATGCCCTTTTTCGGTAGCGATACCAAACAGAAAATGTTCCAAAAGATGACGTTGCACCCGGCTCATTTCAAAATGGTCTTTGGGAAAAATGCCGGGCATGAAGCACAAGTTGCAGGATTCTACCCTGAAGCGGGCCATGATCTCTACATCCGTATCTTCCCTGTATAAGCCTTCGCTGATCCCACGTCTGATATTCTTTTTCATGGTTTCCAGCACAAAACCATACATGTGCTCGTGGAACATGCGATAAGCGGCAGGATGATACTTTTGCAGATCCACCAGTACCACCGGGTTCATATTCAGGAACATACTGTCCAAAAACTGCATCATCAGCATGTTAGCTTCAACCGCATCCTTTGATTTGGAGGTACAGTCCTGAAATTGCTGTTTGGACAGATTCAGCCTTTCCCTGAGGATTTCCGTAATGAGTTCATCCTTTCCGGTAAAGTGCTCGTAAATAGTCTTTTTGGAAATGCCTAATTGCAGGGCTATTTCGTCTAAGGTAATAGCCCGTACGCCATATTGCCTGAAGAGATTAAATCCAGCCTCGGCAATGCGTTTTCCCACCTCCATCTTTTTATCAGCCTGCTCCATTTTCTATTTAATCATCTGTTTTTTTAAAATGAAGACGCAAAACTACGGAAACTATTTGGATGAAGAAAGTTTCCGTAGGTTATTTTGGGAAGAATATCGGTGAATGGTAGAAAAAGGTCGGCGACCGGAAAAATTGAACAGGCCTTAGCGCATTTCTCTTACGATAAATTTGCCAATAATTTTTCCAAATAATCCAATGTCATTGTAAATCCTCCCTGAAAGCCCATTTCAATCATCTTTTCCATTCGGGCAAGCGATTCATTATAGATGGTAATGCTGACTTTTGTCGTTCCGTTTTGTTCACTGAAATTTAAGTCCCAGTCAGAGCCAGGCAAATCGGCGTTTTCATCTTTATCCGCAAAAGCATTAACCATTTTGAAATGGGTCTTTGGGCTAATGGAAGTATATTGCTGAATTGACCAATGCTCCTCTCCTTCAGGGCTTACCATGGCATAAAACCTTCGCCCGCCTACTTTGAAATCCATAAATTTTGTCTTTGATGCCCAAGGCTTAGGCGCCCACCATTGGTCAAGAACTTCCTGTTTGGTAAAAGCATCCCAAACCAGCGAAAGGCCCGCAGCAAATTCTCTGTTTACAAATACCGTTTTGGCTGCTTTGTCAACGGTAAAATCAAATAGCAGATTGTTTTTCATTTTTTATTTTTTTTAATTGTTGATAATACTTGGTCAAGTTGGTTAAATCTGTCTTCCCAAATCTTCCGGTATTGGTCTAGCCATTTGTCTATTTCTTTCATTTTGTCAATTTCCAGGGAGTAGTAGATCTCTCTGCCTCGATGCTCTTGTTTTATAAGTTCACATTCCGTGAGAATGCGTAAATGTTTTGACACCGCTTGCCGGGTAGTGTTGAAATTTTCGGCAATGGCGTTAGGTGTCATTGCCTGTAATGCAATTAAAGCTATTATTGCCCGCCTTGTCGGGTCTGCGATTGCCTGAAAAATATCTCTTCTCATTTATCGGATGTATTATTTATGAAACTAATCGGTTGCAAATATATGTGCAACTTTCCGGTTTCGCAAATTTTTTTAAAAATTTTTTTTGAATGTTGAAAATAGGCCCCGAAAGTGAAGGTAGAGTTCTCTAAAATTGCATATGACTTCTTAACTGAAAAGTCAGGTAGATAAAAAAAATCAAATGATTCTTAATCGGTATGGATGTTCAAATTTTACATCCCTAATCAATGCCGTTCAGTTAGTGAGAATTATGGCACTAATTTCCTTATCTAAACGCCATTGAATCCCCCATAAAATGATAAAGTTAAAAAAATACTAAGCAGTTATCAATCTGTATCATGAAGAGGAATTTTGTTACCCTGGACACCGATGGCATCTATATGCACTAACCGGGCGCCCATATCTCCGGTTGTATGAATAGCATAAACCGCACCTGCCATCAAAATGGCTACAATAATGCCTGTCCATAATTTCATTTTGAACACAAAATGGCTGATGATTTTAGCCACAGCGGCCATTCCGCTGATCCATTCTGTATAATGGGCGAATTGTTCGTGCTTTTCAAAAGTCCGGCGGGCGATCTCGCTTAGGGTTGGTAAATCCGGATCTCCGCCATGGAAGATATTGGTGGCTATAAAAGCACCAATAAATCCCAATACGATCAGGAAAAGAGACACCCAGCTTAATTCGTATTTGAAGACAAAGAATGAGATAATCTGAACGATAAAGGCAAGTATGATGAAGACAATGGGGAAGTGCACCACTAAAGGATGCATTCTGGGGAAATCTGAAAGAGTACCTGTATTATGTGCTTTCTGATAAGCTATGGAAGCAGAATCGTTAATAGTCGGAGATTGATAGGTGGGCAGATTGGTTTGGGATGATGCTTTTGTATCGTTCGCCATGGTTCGATTGTTCTTTGCATGGACAGTTAAGGCAATTAAAAGTATTGCCGTCATCAACATGATAGTTCTCATTTCAATCTGTTTCTTTTTTCAGTTTAAAAATATGATACGGGATTGAATGCTCATTGCTTCATTTACAACAATCTTTTTTCGCATGCAGCGCTCCAAAGATCTTATTGAATCCTTTCTTCTGCGGTTGGGCAGACAGCCCTGCAACTTTTTCTTCTTCTATTTCAGCAATAGAATAATGGCCGCTTTCGGAAATAATTTGTTGCAGCTCCGGAAAAGGAATTTCTTCCCGCATGCTGACGATAGCCTGAGGCTCACTCAGGTGCACCTGCGCCTCTATTACCTCAGGTATATTTTTAAGTGCATTTTTTACAGTTGTCACACAACCATCACAGTTCATTCCGCTTACCACATACATCCTTGTGATCATGATATTTTAAGCTTTTTAAAGATAGCCTCAGTATTTGCGAAGTTAACACAATTGAAGAGGATTATGTTCAATTTTTCTACAGATCGAATCATTATCTTTACGCCCGTAATATAACAATGGGAAAAAACACAAGTAAATCGTACTCCTTCAGACAACTGGCCTGGCTGCGCCTGAAAAAGAACAAGGGCGCCATGGCCGGACTGATCGTGATTTTACTGGCAGTACTGTTAGGAGTCTTCGCATACTATATCTCTCCCGATCATACGCCTGACGCCAATGAAATGACGCTTGAGCTGAGCGGTAAAAGGCCGGGCTTTCATACCAGGCTGCTTGCTGTGCATAAAGAGGTTCCCGTTCCCCGTGTTTCTTTATGGGAAAGATTGTTGCACGGTGCACCCTCTCCTTATACCTTTATTCCCATTACCGGATGGGGATTTTCCGGCGACAGTGTGCATTACCGCCATTATGTGGATGAAGATACTGCTGTTGCGGAGTCAATGGATATGCTGCATATTGTGTATCCGTTGCCTCCGGGAAACAGAATTATTCAAAAACAGGGCGATATTCTTTTTTATATAAATGAATCAGGGCAAACGGAAAAAATCAGCGTGGCACAATTGGAAAAACAGATCCGCGATCACCAGGTATTTCAAAAAACCTATTGGTTGGGCACAGACAAGTTTGGCAGGGATATCCTGAGCCGGATCATTGTTGGTGTGCGGGTCAGCCTGAGCGTAGGTCTGGTGGCGGTTATTATTTCATTGGTTATCGGTATATTTTTAGGCTCTGTTGCAGGATATTTCAGGGGAAAAACGGATGACATCGTGATGTGGCTTATCAATGTAGTATGGTCTGTCCCGTCTCTATTGCTGGTTTTTGCCTTAACGATCGCCATTGGAAAAGGATTCTGGCAAATATTTATTGCAGTAGGGCTTACCCTCTGGGTAAGCGTGGCGCGCATCATACGCGGACAGGTCATGAGCGTGCGGGAAATGCAATATATAGAAGCGGCGCATGCCATGGGTTTCGGCCATTTGCGTATCATTGGAAAACATATTCTTCCGAATATTTTAGGGCCCGTATTGGTGATAGCAGCTAATAACTTTGCTGCCGCCATCATTATTGAAGCGGGATTAAGCTTCTTAGGCGTAGGCGTGCAGCCCCCCACCCCGTCCTGGGGCCTGATGCTGAAAGAAAACTACGGATTTATCATTACCCATAATCCGTTTTTAGCTATTGTACCCGGTATTGCCATTATGATCATGGTATTGGCATTCAATCTTTTGGGAAACGGGCTAAGAGATGCCATGGATGTGAAGGGAAAAGTGTGAGAAGGGGGGTAAAAACAGTTTAAAAAATAAAATGCATATAACTGGTCATTTGTAAATGGTAGTCTGCAGTGAGCAATCCCGAAATTTTCAGAGCAGGGGCAGCAGCACATAATTCGCTTTCCACCGGGCATATTTTACAATTTGGAAATGAAGCGAGAGAGAGAAAACATCTTCCTGAGCGGGCAACGGGTGAATGGATCAACGTATGGGGGTGGCTATATGAAAACCCGATATTTTCCAATAGGGCTATCAGCATTTTACATTGGATGCGCTGACAGAGATGTCCCATTATCTGTCATCACTTTTTGAATAGTCAAAAATTGATTGTCCTCACTAACCATAGGTTTCCGGTTAACTTTAACAAACAAATCCTTTACAGTAACCCATTGACAGTTTTTCAAAAATATACCCCCGGAGGAAGAAATACCCTTCCCATCAATGCTTATCCCCTTCACTGTGACCGTCCTGCAATTAATAAGTGTCAAAGCGCTGTACGGACCATACCACAGATTTAAAGAACTAACAGATACGTTGGCACAATTGGTAAATGCTATTAAACCTGGTGCCATACTGGATTTTATATACCCGGCCTTCAATAAATTATTTATGTTTTTAACTAAAATATCACCTGCTCCCTCTACCACGCCATCACTCCCCTCTCCCAGAACACCCACATTTGTCTGTCCATTCGCCTCTACAATTGCTCTGTTGTCGTTTGTCCCAAAATAATCATAGGGTGTCTGACTTCCAACCAAAACTGCCCCTTCCTCCAATTTAATATAAACGTTACTTTTTAATTGAACAGTACCAGTCAGGTACCTTCCAACATAAAAGATCAGCGTTCCGCCTCCATGCTCACTTATATAATCAATAGCTTTTTGAATAGATCCGGTATTGTTGGTAATACCATCCGATTTGATTCCAAAAAGAGAGGCCTTGTAGTCATTTGCTTTAACGCTTAGACTAATAAGTAAGAATAAAATAAATATTTTAACAGTTTTCATTTTTTTTCTTTTTAAGACACTTAAAATTATTTGGTAGTAGTGGAATTATTTAAAATAATTTCCTTCTTTTTCCCATTTTCAGGTTCTGAAATTTTAGTATCCTTCATCTGAATTCCTTTGGCATCATCCAACACGATTGCGGGGCGGTAATCCTTTTCTTTGGATTTTAAGACTATGTGATCAAACGAAATGTGATCAGCATGTCTCACATAAAAGCCCCAGGCCGGAAGCTCTTTAAACATGTCGAACTCCGGATAGGCATAAGGCAGTTCAGGAATGCTTTCAAGCTCTTGCTTCGATATACCTCTAAAAGCGTAGTGCGGATTACCTCCGCCCGGATAAACGATTTCGATATTTTTAAGTGTTACGTTTTTAATTCTCCATTCAGGAAGTCCGGCTATAACAGAAGGCGGGATATTCCGGGGGAGATCTTCAAAGGGACCTTCATACCTATATCCGGAGTCAGGTTTAGACGATGCTATCTCGGCATATATATTCCTGATAGTTACTCCACTGAATGAAGGGGTCCGCCCCTCGCTCCGCCTGTCGCCCACACGTAAAAAAATGACATTTCCTATATTATACGCCTTAATACCATCTATTAAAATATTATTAATGCCCCCCCCATCCACATCTTCCAGGGCGATTGCAGATCTGTATGTATTGAATATCTGAAGGTTGGTAATTTTAAAATTCTTAAACCCGCCTTTATTAGTTGATCCGAATTTTAGACCATTGGCGCTCGAACGGACCACACAACTGTCAACCACCACATTTTGACAAACTTTTGATGGGTCGAAAGATTTAAAGCATAGCACATCATCTGCAGCATCAAAAGAAGAATTTTTTATAGTAACCCCGTCACAGTCAACAATATCAATACCATCATTATTCCAGTAAGACTTTGAATCAACACGAATATTATCCACATATACACCTCTGCATTGATCATATATCTGATTCCAGCTCGCCGGATTTTTCAAGGTAATACCTGTAATTTTAATATTTGTACACTCCTTAAAATCAATATTCGCCGGACGATTGACTTCAGAAGGACGATCCAGATTTAAAGGATCTGTTACTAAACCTAAGTGTATATAAGTTACTAAATTATTGGCGGTCACATATCCCAAACCATTAATAGTACCTTTTCCCATTATTCCGATATTACTCTGCTTAATGGCAAAAATCATCGAAGTCCATCCGGTATATTTATTCTTTTGAAAATCGAATGGGTTCCCGGAACTCCGCAGCTCAGCTCCTTCCTTTAAGTATAGAATAACATTGGATTTAAGATAGATGGAGCCGGTGACATAAACTCCCGAATCAAAAACCAGGCGACCTCCGCCATTACCGGTAATATAATCAATAGCTCCCTGGATAATATTTGTATTAAGCGTAACACCATCGTTTCTCGCACCAAAACCTGCAATGTTAAAATCTTTAGCATGGACATCCACACTGAAAATCAGCAGCAAAATAAGTGATGTTAACAACTTCCGTGGTTTTATCATTTTTTAATAATTGAATAATTCTCAAAGGATCCGGCATCATTCAATAATCCCCCGATATTGAAATGAACTATTTCTCATTACTTAAAAAGTAGGTTTGAAAAGTCGGATCATTTCCTGCCAGCTTAAGAAATATATCCAAAGGAACCACCTCTACATCGGAACCTAAGCCGCTCAATATTTCTTTGACCCTGTCAATGGAGTTCCATTCCCTGATATGGAATAATAAAAAATACGGCCTGGTTTTATTCATATTGATTAGTTCTTTTAAATCGGCTACTGCATCCTTCACAGGGCGTTTCTCGTCTAAGTAATAATCATAAGAAATAAAAGGTCTGCCGTTTTTCGAACTAAATGTCTGGGAGGGAGAATAGCCGTTCAAAAATCCGATCATATCCGGCATATATTTGTAATAATCATTCACGATGTATTCCGGTAAATCGGTATTCCCTAGCACAGTGGAACCCTGAGAATAATCCATGGTCTCAAAAACATTCAGATCAAGAATTTTACAAAGGGAATCAGCCAATGAAATGACGGATGGAAGAAGCTTTGGCGGAACGGCCTTAGGGTACATATATCCGGGACCCGACAGCGAACCAAAGAAAAAATCATTATTGGTCGCATGCTGATAATAATATTCCAGTAAAACCGGACACATCCAGGACCAGTTAATAGTGACTTCCCACGCATAGGGTATGGAACCGCGGGTTGAATCATTCCATGCGCCTAAGCCTAATCCATCCGTTTGCACGCAAGTGATATACACCTTCTTTTCCGGCTTATAGATCCCGCCCGGAACAGCCTGATGATGATTGCTGAATTTAAAGCCGGGTAAAGGAGGAGTTCTGCTGGTAAAGCTTAAATTAGGAAAAGTATTAAGACCTTCCACTCGTAATCCATGGTGGGAAGCAAGTGTTACGTAATTCCTCTCCAGGTCTTTGGCATAATCATGCCAGCCCATTACCATGGATAAGGGTTTCATGTGACCCAATATCCTGTCGGCTAACTTGTATTCAATCGTATCTTTAGGATCCGTGGAAAGATCCGCAAAAAAACATCCTTTAGAAATGCCAAAGTCCGCTATGCCCGGCTGCATCATATTTCCACTTTCACCGCCCATCCAGACAATGTATTTTTTATTGCACTCATTCCCATATTTGTCAAATGCCCATTGATAAACCTGCGCATCTGTTTTATCTCTGAATTTATTTCGAAAATCCGCTATCTCCTTTAACCCGGCGGCTTTCATCATGGGGATCATATCGGAAGTAACCACCACTGCTTTGTCTAAACCGGCTACTGTAAACGCTACGTTCAATGAAGAACGGACCGATTTATCCCAGACAATATAACCTTTTACGCTGCCTTTAAAAAGTTGAAGCGCCTGCGAAATATCGCCAATCTTCGTAAAAGAATATCCCAGATGATCTTTATAATAATCAAAGAGTTTACCTGTAAATTTATAGTCATAATCTTGGGGATATTTAAAATACAGCATAGGTTTATGTGTATTGACGATCCCCTGCAAGCTGATCAGGAATGCATTTTCGGACAGAAGCCCGTTCACTGTCCAATGATCATTCAACTCCATATAATAAGCTGCCTGCTGTGTGCCTCTCCTGAAGACATAAGTCAGGTTTTGAGGACGAAAGAAATTATTCTGCACATTCAACGTTAGTTTTTCTCCGTCATCAGACAAGGAATAAATGCTGACAGCATGCATGGTGACACGTCCCTGAGATATTAATACAGGATAAGTTTCCTCTATCTGCAACGTTTTATTTTGATCAAGCCACTTTGCACTCACTTCTTTATTAGTGCCCGGGATTAATGAAATCCCCATAAACACCTGATAAGGCCATACGCGATTATTAACCGGTACCTGGTATTGACCGCCATCCACTCTTATATTAAAAGAATCCACTTTGGAGTGAGATGACTCCCATTTCTGAACTATTTTTATACCGGAAAGCCCCTGCTCAATATTCAGGCTAATAGTGTTATAATATGAAATAGCGGTACTCTCATCGGGAATAAGTTGCCACACCCCATCTATAGCAGAACTATTCTGCCCCCATGAATTGCAAAAAGGAACTGTCATCAAGAGCAAGCAGCATAAATATCTCCATTTAGAACTTCTTTTTTTCATCTTTCTATCAATTAAAAAATATCACTTGTTAATGTTTATTTTATTAAAATATTTTCTGAATGATACTTGTAATAATTATTGACCCGGTCAGGCTGATCTATTTTAACTGATTCAAACCTTGCGCTATCCACATCATCCAAAACCACCGGAACTCTGAAATCTTTATCCCTGCATTTTAATGATACGTTAAAGAATTTTATGTTTTTAGCATGGCGGATAAAGATTGCCCAACCGGGTAATTCTTTAAACATTGAAAACTCCGGATAATGATCGGCTAACTCAGGAATACCATTGATGGAATCCAAAGGGACATTTGCATAAAAACGATCTCCACCTCCCGGATGTGAAATATTAATATTTTCAAATTTGATATCGGTGATATCATGTTCCGGCAGTCCGGCAATAATAATGGCCGGCGACACGTTTCTCGGCTGATCTTCTACAGGTCCCTCATAACTATACCCTTTATCAGGTTTCCCCGCAGCGATCTCCGCAACTATATGATCAAATTTGATATTATATAATTGACCGGGCTTTCCTTTTTTACGTTCCCCTATTCTTAAAAAAATAAGATTTCCGGTATGGACGACGTCCAGGCTATCCACAATGACATCCTTCAGGACACCGCCGTATACAGTTTCCAGCGCAATGGCAGACCGGTAAGTGTCGTAAACCCTGTTATTGATAATACGAACATCAGAAAACCCGCCGTAAGAGGCAGTGCCAAATTTAATTCCGTTGGCACTGGATCTGACTGTACAATTTTTTATCAGTATATCTTCACAACGATTATTTTCATCGAATGATTTGAGACATATACCATCATCGTCTGAATTAACGTATGAATTAGTTATTGAAACATGTTGGCAATCAGCGACATCAATTCCATCGTTATTCCAATATGCCTGACTGTTTACGAAAATGCTGTCTATATCAACCCATTTACAATGATCATAAAGGTCGGTCCAAGTTGATGAATTTTTAAGCGTTATCCCTTTCACTTTTACACTATCACAATGATAGAAGTAAATTAACACGGGCCTGGATGGCGCCTCCGCTCTGCCATCAACCAGAGGATCTTCTATCAGCCCTTTTCCCACCAGATTCACGACGTTTCTTGCCACAAGCTGACCCTGCCCGTCTATAACTCCTTTGCCTGTTACACCTATGTTTTGTTGATTAAGCCCAAATATAAGCGCGGTCCAATTATGCTTTTTATAATCAAGTGGATTTACGGAACCGACAATGACAGCCCCCTCTTTCAGATAAAGTGTAACATTCGACTTCAATTTTATTGAACCGGTTAAATACCTCCCGACATCAAAAACGAGTCTTCCTCCTCCATGGTCATGAATGTAATTAATAGCAAACTGAATAGATCGGGTATTTAACGTAGTACCGTCTGCATAAATATTAAAAAGTGCAGCCTTATAATCCTTAGCATAAAGCCGGGTACCAAACAATATGAAAACAAGAGGAATAAAAAACTTTTTTAATATCATCACAACATAATTTATATAATACAAATAGACCACTGATTAATAAATGGTCTATTTGTATTGATGAGTACTGCTATCCGCCATTAATTCTGAACCATTTTGGGGTTTGTGTTCATTTCATTTTCGGGGATCTGCAAGGTCATGCCGGATACCTGAAGCGTATTCAGGTTAATGTGGTCTGTTGATCCGTTCCTGTTTACCGGGATATTCCAGCGTTTGTTATTATAAAATTCGAGACCGTTTTCTCCCCACATTTCAATACGAGTTTGGAATTGAACCATTTGCAGCGGAGCCATACCGGTCATTGATGGATAAGTAGCACATGTTAAAGGTGCATCGCCGCTGCGGGTACGTGCTGCAAGCAGGATATTCAAAGTGGCTTCTGCACCTGCACCATCCCCGCTCTGAGCCTGGGCCTCTGCTTTCATCAATAATACCTCAGACGCCCGCATATATACACAGGTCGTCTGATCTGAGTGGAGGGGCACGCCGTCAAGGCCCTGGGTTGAGGCAAACTTAAAATTAATATATGAAGGAAGCGTGTTAACAGTTCCGTCCTGGGGATATGTATAATTTCCGAAAGCAGCAGAGCCTTGGAAACAATCTTTGCGGTAGTCATTATCAGCAATTTCATTATATAGGCGATCGTCTATTCTCTTGTAGGCTGTGAGCTTACCACCATAACTTCCACTAAAGGGATCCATCAGATCAACCAATGCGGTTTTCGCCACCCCAACCGGAAAACCCAGGATTACCTCGGGATCAACAGCATTATTTAAAAAGCCGTTAGTTGCAGGATCAAATATTGGCTTCAACGCCGTTCCGGTATTTCTACCACCATACTCGGATTGATTCATCAGATCGGGATAATGGGCAAGAATATTATTACATGCAGTAACGCATGTGGACCAATCCCCCGTGACAAGAGACACACGGGCGAGTATAAAGTTTGCCACACCTAAGTCAATGTCTGATGTATTAGGCGTAAAACTGACACCTGCGGCGGTGAAAAGTGAAATAGCAGAATCTATATCATTTTTAATGAAAGCATAAGTTTCCGCGGATGACGCCCGGGATTGATATGGCTGATTAGGATTAAAAGTTGTATAGATAGGCATTCCAAGCTTGTTTTTCCCTCCCTGTAAATATGCGTCCTGATAATTCTCCATAAGGAAGTTATAAGCATAGGCTCTCACCACCAGACCGCTTGCTTTAGCAGTTTCCAAAAAAGCGTTATTTGCAACCACATTATTGGGAAGGTAATTAAGCATCTGATTAGCCTGGGTAATGATCTGCCATGCATAATACCAATATGAAGCATTTAATCTATTGTCAGTCGAACTCTGAAAAGCTCCGAGATCATATTCGGTAGATCCGGCTAAAGTGCTTAACCCTGCCTGATCGCCAAGTACCATATCATTACCCTCCAGGCTTCGCATAACTGCCAGCCCCTGATTAGAATAATAGGATATATCTGCTGATCCCTGACTGAATATCCCACTAAAGTTAAATAGCAGCGGCATATTATTGGCCATGCTGCCAATGATTAACTTTATCTTAGCCGTATCGCCGGAGGCTAATAAATTCTTAATTTGCTGATCATTGATATTATTCGGCGGCGGTACATTCAGATCTTTTGAGCATGCAGAAAGTAACAGGACAGCTAAAGTAAGTAATCCCATTACGCCATTTTTTATATTTCTCATTTTTAAATATTTTAGTGCTTATTGATTTAAGTTAGAATGTAACATTAAGCCCAATGGCTGTTGAACTCATTGGCAGATAATATCCCGAGCCTACTTCCATCCCCCCGACCAGAGACATACGCGGATCTACTCCTGATTCTGCGGAAAAGAACAGCGGGTTTTCTGCAGTGATATAAATCTTAAGACTTTCTATTGATAATTTTTGTAAGGCAATTTTATTAAAGGTGTATCCCAATGTTACATTCTTAAGGCTTAAATAGGATGCGCTGAAAAGCGCCATATTGGTATAAGCCCAGGATCCAATTGTGGCGCCCGAAGTGAAGTTCTCAGTTCCATTGTAAAATACCATAGGGAATTTAGCGTGGGTACGCTGAGGTGTCCACGTATTATTAAATAAATCCTGAGACAGACCCGTCCCGATTCCGCCGCTCCTGTAGAATCCGTTACCATATTCCACACTAAGGAAATGGCCTCCCATCTGGTATGCCAAAACGGCGCTTAAATCGAAATTTTTATAAAATAAGGCCGTAGTAACACCACCGACCCACCGTGGTAATGCGCTGCCGAAAGAATATCTGTTCGCCAGCGTATAGTTAGTAGTGTTCACATAAGACCCAACGGCATCCTTAGTAAACATATTTTTGTCATGGTCCTGTTGCGTGACTGTATGCTGGAACAATGGAAGCCCGGTACTCTGATCTACTCCATCATATTTAAACAGATAAAGGTTATAATAATCCATACCTGCACCTCTTAAATATACAGTCTGAGCGCCCGTGGATCCACCACCATTTGCCGCCCAACCATCTATAGCTCCTGTGAACTTTCCGTCAAGCGAAGGTACCCCAACTCCGGTAGGAACACTTAACAAGATCGTTCTGTAATGCGTACCGGTCAAACCCACGTTCCACCTAAAATTTTTATTGCGAATAATGTCCACGTTTAAGTCAACTTCATAGCCGCGATTTGCTAAGTGGGCATTATTCCGTATTATCGAAGATTGACCCAGTGATATAGCGAGCGGCTCTGAGAAAACTGAGTTGACAGTATTCTTATTGTAATAATCAATTGAACCGTTAACCCTGTTACTCCAGAGAGAAAAGTCGACACCGGCATCGAAAGTGTGGGTATTTTCCCATGTTAAAGCAGTATTAGGAACAGCCCCCTGTGTCAAATTAAAGCTGGCTGGAACACCGGTCCCATTACCGGATGTTTGGTAATTTGCACCGAAGCCCCAGATTTGATATCCGGAGTAATTACTGATCCCGCTTTCGTTACCAATTACGCCATAACTGGCCCTTAGCTTCAGATCATTTAACCAGGTTGATGCAGATTGCATAAAATTCTCTGCAGCAATGTCCCATCCTAAGCCAGCCGACCAGAATGTTCCCCACCGTTCGTCATTATAGCGGAATTTTGAAGATCCGTCTCTCCTCACAGAACCGTCAAAGAAGTATTTACCGGCATAATTATAACCTACTCTTCCAAAATAACTTTCCATAGCCACCCTATCTCCGCCTGCTCCGGGAGATCCAAAAGGCGCACGACCTGTATTATAGCGACTGGTGAAATTCCCTGATCCCGTAAAGTCATTAATAAGAGAATAGGCCGAAGTGTAGGCTAAACTCTGATTCCACATTTGATAATATTCATGCCCCGCCATTGCAGTGACTGAGTTTTTTCCAAAATCTTTATTCCAATTTAACAGTTGTTGCGCATCTATTACGTTAGTATTATTGTCATATAATCCTAATGCTCCCACATTCTGCGACTGGCCGGTCAACATATTACCATATCTCATAAGCTGATCAGAGAATCTTTGATAAGACAGGTTACCGGTAAAACTAAAATCTTTCAAGAAAGTTATAGTGCCATATCCGACCATATTTATGTCGTATGATTTATTATTATTGATATCACTTTTCAGTAGTAATGGCAGGTCATAGGGATTGTTTTGAAAAGAAGTCGGGCCTAACGGTGAATAGCTCATATTAGCTTGCGAAACCACCTTATTGGTACCGTCCGGATTTTTTATTATGTTTCCACTCTTGTCTCTGGCGAAAAGAGAAACCAAAGGATTCCCGTTATCCACCCAATCGAAAACATTTTGAGAAACAGTTCCCGGGTTACGTCCGTACCTGGTGGCCTGACTTTCGGTATTTCGGTAGTCGAAGCTTGTGTTATCACCAACTTTCAGCCAACTTGTCAATTGAGCATTCACATTAACACGCACATTATAACGACTGAATGAAGATCCGGTTATATAGGATGGGTCGGTGAGCACTCCCCCCGATATAAAGTAATCAATCTTGTCCGTTCCGCCACTGGCGGATAAATTAGTTTGCTGGCTAAATGGCTTATTAAAAAAATAATTCGAATACGAACCGGCAGGGAAAAGTAATTGCGCCTGGGGGTTCAATTTCCCATCGGGATTTACAAGATATGCTCCAGTCATGGTAGCACTTGCAGTAGTACCCGATCCGGTGGGAGTATAAATCGCACCGGGAACGGAATATAACATCCAGTTGCCGAGAGCATTTTCTCCAAAATTACCTGGTGCAGTACCACTACCGTTATAGTCAAACAAATGTTCGCTCGCAAACAACCCTGCAGCAGCATCTGACATATTTGGATTTTGAACATTAGTACTAAAAGTGCCCCCGGTTGAACTGGTCCCATTAACGCCATACCTGACGGAGTTGTAAATAGACTGCCATGCAAATTCATAATAATCTTTGGCGCTTTCCATTAAATTCGGGCGTATATTTTTTGGCAGATAGTTAAATCCCATCCGGGTATCTAAAGTAATCTTTGCTTTTTCTTCTTTACCTCTTTTTGTGGTAACCAATATCACCCCGTTTGCACCACGGGAACCATATATAGCAGTAGCGGAGGCATCTTTTAAAATGGTGATACTTTGAATATCATCCGGGTTAATGGCGGCAAGCGCATTTGGATACAACTGCGGAACACCATCAATTACAATCAAGGCATTGGAACTATTTTGGCTGGTTGAACTGACACCGCGTAATCGTATGCCCATATCCAACCCGGGCTGACCATCTACCGATGATACCTGTAACCCCGGCACTACGCCTTCCAAAGCACTGGTCACCGTAGAGTTAGACTCGGTAGATATAATATTCGATTTTACTGTTGTAGCAGCTCCTGTAAATGCTGCCTTCCTGGCAATACCATACCCTATCGCCACTATAGTATCCATGGATGCCTGTGACGTAGTCAGGCTGATATTGAATTGGGTCCTGTCTCCCACCCTTATCTCCTGCGTGGTGAATCCTATAAAGCTGAAGGCCAATACCGAACTGGCAGAAGGCACTCCATTGAGAACGAACTTACCATTTGCATCAGTAATTGTACCAATAGAGGTTGCTTCAACAGCCACTGTTGCTCCAACTAAGGCATGTCCATTAACATCAGTGACCCTACCATAGACAGAAATTTGTGCCCGTACGCTGAAACAAATACATAATAAGCAAGAGAGCATTAAAAATAATTTCTTCTTCATTTTATTTGAAATTTAATTGTTAGAAAATTCAAAGACATACAAATCACCTGTCCCCTGTGACGGACTTTTGAATCATAGCAATTTATTGAAATTAAAGAATATACTTACTGATGTAAAAGTATAATAATAGAATCCTGAGAGAATACATAAAATGCTATTTCATTTATATTTTTTGACATAAAATTAACCGGCTGTATATAGATGTTGATTTATTCTTCCTAACATCTGCCTGCTATGAATAAGTAAAAAAATTACATGAGGGGACTCAACTGTTTCGCCGGAGTTTATTAAGATCAGTTAGAAAAGTGAGATAGTATAAACTCTCCAAATAAATTAATGTCCAACTAACCTGCCGAGACCCTGACTATAACTCTTTCCGGAATCAATGACATTATTTATCCAGAAAATCTTTTCGAATCGGTGAAAAATTATCTATTAATCTTGCTTGCGGGGAAAGCAATTGAATAGCGTGTTTTTTACCTGAAGGGATATAAAACATGTCCCCGGCTCTCAGATATTGGTCGGGTTCATTTTCGCAGAAGAATATGATTTCTCCATCAACTACATAAGATATCTGTTCTTGTATATGGGAATGGAACGGATCAGGTTCCATCCACGGTCCGTCACTAAAATCTATAACGGCTGTCATAAGGTTTTCCAGGTACACTACCTTACGCCTTACTCCTTTTTTTACCAGTGTACCTTCACTGCCGACATTTCTGAATACAGGCATATTAATCCGATTTTATGGTATAATTTATTGACGATATAAGATTTTACTTTCACTCTTCCCCGCAAAGGGATCATTGGGGAGAATGAACGATAGTTTAGTTTGTTTTTTTTGAGAGTAATAGACACAGCCTTCACCATTATAATGACCGCTTATAATTAAATGCACAGTATTGGAAAGTTCAGGCGGCACAGAAACGGTAACTTTTAAAGTCGAACGATTCTGCACAATCATAAGAAAACATGCGGCGTCAACTGAAATTGTGAAATTATTTAATTTTAAAGAATCAGCCCGATAAAAAATCATCTGCAATAGTTTTTCTCTTGTGAACTCTACAACTTGCAGGGATGATGAATTTTGTATGATCCTGACTGCAGGATTTACTGCAAAACTATTGAGCGCTTTTTCATTTTTCACGGGTAATATCATATATGCATAGGTGGAGTTAAGAGGTGTGGATCCATGATCAATCCATAGATTGAAAACATCTTTTTGTATCTCTTTTGAACTACTTGTTTCGTGAATGCGTTGCCAATTTCCCTTTTGCTTAATTGCTTCAACAAATACATTTTCCTTCTGCAGAAATAAATACCCCTCGCCATTTTGATACACCCATTTTATATTATACCCATTTATGGATTTCCCCGCAGAAAGCTTTGTTGTGGCCCCTCCTTTCTTGACAGTAATGGGTCCCGCATACAAGTTCTGATTAATCGTCGTCAAAACTTTATAATCCTGATGACTGGTAACACCGGCGCCTAAGCAAATCAGTCCATCAGGTCCGAAGAACCATGCTTTATGTGCCTGGAGCCCGTCCCGTTTAAAAAACATTCCTGCAATACCAAACAATGAGTCGGACATACCACCCACAAAATTATCCTCATTATGTAACCCATCCCACCCGATTTTTGGTAGCTCCTTGTCACCATAACTTGTTACTCCCGGAATTCTGTGCCAATCCCAAACAGGGAAAATATCTTTATACTCATTCCCATACTGATATATAAATGTTGCTCCATCTGACAAGTGAGCCCCTAGTAAATTCTCTCCTATTCCCGATTCTGTGCTTTGAATGGCTTTGGAACACATTCTGACTGACATATAATTATCTATAAAGCGGCTAACCATTAAAGCAGACCGCCAGTAATAATTATTCCCTTTTAAAAACCTTGGTTGTGAAGATTCTCCTTTATTGAATCCAATTACCTCCTGGTACTCTGAAGCATGTGACGGATCCGCCTTAGTCATTAATTGCAATAATTGCAGAAGTCTTTTGCCACAATAAAGCTGAAAGTTCGGATAAACTGCATGGCGTCCTAAACCGTTAATATCCATTCTATCTTTCCAGACTACCCTGCTTAATCCATTTAATATAAAGCGCCTTAGTATGGATATCTTTTCTTCCGGGTATTGAAAGGGTGTACCACTTAGTATATAGGCCCACTCTGCCTCACTGCAGGCATAGTCTAAACCATAGTTCCCGAATTGAAGCTGATCACCATGCTGATGAAAGCTCCAGTCGGGTTGTATTCCTTCTCCCGGTTGAACTAACAGACCAGCCTTTAGTGTATCGGCTGCCAGCCTGATTAACCTGGATGCATCCATTAGCAACACATTACTGTTATTCCTGGCTGAAATTCTGACCTGACCCTGAAGTTGAGGTGCTCCAATCAGATTATTAACTCCTCTTTTATATGAGATCAGACCTATTTCGAGTTGGATCCCGGCCCTCCAAATCTTATTTTGCCCTGTTTGTGTAATATAACTGCCCCTCATCTGATTTAATCCTCGTAGAAATTCATCATAAGTGATTTCATTGCCCATCAAAATAAAGATATTACATAAAGTCATCGGGATACCGATATCAGGCTCCCACCAATTCTGAGTAGTGAAATTGTGGATTAACCAAAAATCAAGGGATTTGTGAATGGCTTTTGCTAATTCACTGCTTCGATAATCGGGCGACTGCGGGTTTGCGAATGCTTTTGCCAAAGGCAAAACATAGTTCCCTAAATGGTTCAAAGGCGGCCATGGAGATACTCCCACACTCTTATAATCAATTCCGTCCCAACCACCGTCAGGATTCATTGACCGCAACATCTTTTGTACACTGTCAGGCACGGGGTAACCTGTTGATTCGAGCTCTATTATCCGATTCTTTATGAGAGTTACCGTACCTGAATCAATTTGTTGAGCAGGGAGATAAGAAGGCAGAAACAACCCCAAAATAACTAATCTGAAAGGCCAAATAAATAGCTGCTTATTATTGTTAAACCGCATCCTGTTTCTCGCTTTAATTAAAGGGGTTATATGATATTTTTAATATAGATAATGGAATCACAGCCCTCATTCAGATCAACTAAGTCCTTAATAAATGCTAACCGGCCCCGCAAGCCCCAATGATTGTAAGGGTTGGTTTTTAGCGCCTTCATTCGTCCAGTATTGGGCAATCTTATTATCTGTCAAAGCTTTCATATAATTCAGCATTACGGTCACCACCCAGATCTCTATTGTGTTATTTCCTTGCTGTACAAAATCTTTGATAGGATATATTCGATGGCCGGACCATTTTATACCGGCTTCTTTACCATTAATCCTCACTATAGAAATACCATAGACTTTCCCTAAATTGAGAAATTCGATCTTCCGCCGTTCATCCATTGAGAATGTGCTTTTATATTTAACCGTACCCGCAAAGTGTGAATATTGAGGGATGTCTTTCAAGTCAGATAATACTTCCATCTTAATGTCTTCTGTATGTCCATCATAATGTTGAAACTGCACATGCCAGGTATTATCTATAGTAGTGGCGTTAGTATCGCCGCCCAGTGGAATTGGCTCAAAATAATTTCCCTCCTGATCTTTATTAAATACAATAATAGCGGAAGTGGCAGGCCCTAATGGCAGACTTAATCTATTATCGTTCATCCGAAGTTTAAAACGTTCCCCCGTTACTGCATCCCAAAGCCACGCTTGCTTCCCTCTTACAATAGCCGAATTGAAAGCCGCCTTTAACGTATAATCATGACTGTCACTCGAGTTAATAAAAAAGAACACTTCTGTAGCTCCTGGCATTTGATATCTTACCTGCGTAATATATCTGCATGGTTCATCAATCTTCACATACGAGGGTAACTTATACTTTTCCTGAACACTCCCTATCCAGGTACAAAAATCATGGTCAGGTTTGTTAATTAGAATAAAGCGGTCTGTAAAACGCTTCATCTTTTCTACCCACGACTTGACTTCTTCATCTTTTTCAGTATGTTTATACCATCCCGGATAATGATCCGGATAGTCCTCAATACAAAATATTCTTCCGCCACGAGAAACAAAATCATATAATTTTTTCATCGTATCCGGATGAATGCCGCGCACTTCAATTAAAAAGATAGTTTTATATCTCCGGCTGCCGTAATGCATCAGGCCGTGTTGCATCACGGCGTCTTTGATAACCTGTTCGGAAACATAATCGCACCCATTACCATTCTGGTGGATAGATTCCCATATCAGCATCTGATAGTTGGGCCACACCACGGTCGGGAAAGGTTCATTTTGCGCGCCAAACAGTCCCCACATGTCGGGGATGGGTGCCAGCAAAGCGATATCGGCATACATCGTACCCTGTTGCAATAGTGCGGTAATCCGCGCCCGGTATTCGACATACAGATTGAAATAAGGCCATACCGTGTTTTTGTCATTAAAATATCCGCCCCATACAATCCATCCGGGAAAAGGCGCTTCAGGAGGGGAATAATTGAATCCATGAAAAACCGGCCGGGTAACCCCTGAAATAGTGCTTTGGTCTCCCGCAATTTTGAATATTTCAAAAGACTCATTAAATACCATACCAATGTTGGTCAATTCCTCCGAGCTGATCATTCGTTTGTCCTTCAGATGTGCTGCGGAAGAAACGTATTTATTGATCATAGTGTTCCCCTGCCCAAGCTGCCAGGGCCATCTGGTAAATTCATCTTCGGGAATGTCCTTGCCTATGCCATATTTGACCCAGGTCTCGCATTCCGGAATATCAACCGGGAAACTACCCTCCAATAAAAAATATCCTCTCCCGTAAGCCTGTACCCTGGATTTTATTTTATTATCCCTGCACCACTGAACGAAGGCATCCACGAAGCGCTCACGGAATACTTCCGCATTTGTCAATGCCCAATCATATCTCATACGAGTAAGTGTCTTTGTTAATTCATCCCCTGTTTGAACCGTATAATCAGGATCAATCAGATTTCCCATGCGTCCTATTTTAAAAAGAATAAAAGGGAGATAGGGAAAAATATCATAGCCTCTCCTTTTCTGAAATTCATCACGCATATCACTCGTCCAATTCGCACCTTGCAGCTCCAGGCTATCCACGAAAAAGGATTTGAAATTAGAAGGAAGCTGATTTATTTTCTTTTCGATTTTTCCCGAAAGTCTGTCGAGATATTTCTGTACTGCATTTTTACTGAAATGATTGAGCACCGGCCCGGCTCCTCCGGGCGCGCCAAAAAGGACTTCCTCAAAACCCTCTACCTTGACAAGCGCATATAAAGCAAATTGCCCTTCGGGTATGGAGACGTTTATAAAACCTGTTTTGATTTGTTCCGAAAGATCCACTACACTGCGCATATCATCCAGCGGATCCGGTATGAGTTTTACCGAAAGCATTTCCATAGTACGCCCACTATAGGGGTAATAAATTTCAGGGTCAGCTTCCTTATACAGATCAAAAAGAGAAAATTCCGTATTCAAAGGCCCTTTCATTTTCTTAACTCCGATCACGACTACCTGAGTACGGTCTTCTTCTTCCAGAAATTCTCCGCCAAAAGGAAATCCTGTATCTGCAATTAAAGAACAGTCCATATTCAGTGATGCTGCTTCTTCAAATGCAAACTGCAACATATTGAGCCAGTCATCGCTCAGCCATTTCAGCGATGGGATCCCCAAATCATCCGTCATATTGGGGAACGGGAACCCGATCGGATATATTTCCACTCCCCCGATCCCGGCAGCTTTTAATAATCGTAATTCCCTAACTATTTCTTTCTTCTCGATTTTATCGCCATTCCACCACCACCGGAAAAAGGGCCTGTATTGAACGCCGGGGCTCTTGAAAATTTCATACAAAGCATTTTCTTTAAATTCCCTTTCTTTCAATAGAAAATCCTGCGCATGGGAAGGTAAATAGTTGGCCAGTACCAATCCGGATGCTGTTAAAGTTCCTCCAATTAAAAAATTTCTTCTGTCCATTTTTAAGCTATATTCTTCGTTGAAAAGATGTGATCATGGAAGCGCTATCAATGCCCTATCTTCTTTAATAGCTCATGCAGCAAAATCGTTTCCGATATATTGTCAGTTCTGTTACATCCTTCCCAATCCTGATAAACGTATTCCATACAAATGAAACCTGAATACCCAATTTCCCCGAACCGTGACAGAATAGTTTTAAAATCTATTTCATTTTCTCTCACTATCGTTTGAAGTTTTCCTTTAGCGCCTCCCCTCGCGTGAAAGTGAGAGGCATACGGTATCAGTGGGTGAACTGATTCATTGGTCTGCCCCTGGTATATAAAATGTCCGTAATCCAGTGTCAGGGTAAGATCCGGACAATCGTTGATAAATCGTAAGGTCTTTTCTGCGTCCGGTAAAATGGACCCGACATGCGCTTCAACAGCATAAACTATATCGGCAGTTTTGGCTTTTTCGATGCGCCAGCAAGTTTCCTCACAGGCCCGTTGCCAATCATTCCGGGAATCTTCTCCATCATGAATTACCCCGGGTAAACCTGTTATATGGCCGCATCCGACAGTATTTGCAAAATCCAGCATCTTCATAAATATCTCCCGATTCTTAACCCGGACTGACAGGTCAGGGTTATTAGCAGCGGCTATACGGGGTTCTGCACCGGTCTGTAAAAACACGTCGGCAGCCTCCAGCCCAATCCTTCTTAGTTGTTGAGATAGTTGCTTTCCTTTACTAACGGGATCTTCTGTAATGTAACTTGGGAAAAGATGTGAACGGTCTTCAAAAATTCCCAAGTCCACGGCATTAATTCCCAATAGTTTAATCAATTTAAGTGCCTTATCGTGAGAAAGGAGCGGAAAGGTGAAATCTGCGCAGGAATATCTTATTTCGTTTTTCTCCATAGTTAATTTTTTATGGATAGCTTAAAGACATTTAACTTTTCAATGATTGATTTTTGCGATATGATTTCCCAATGATTTCCCATGCGCTATCCGCTGATAATTCTCCTTTAATAAATTGTTGCAGCGGGATACCGGCCTTTTCCTGCAACGCCACGTATCCGCTATAGCGGGGCCGTATCAGGGCAGTTTCATGTGCAGTTAAACTGTCTGAAAAGAATCCGCCTGTAAATGTTATTAAATCATTGGAAAGCCAGGCTTCCTTACGTACAGGTTGTCCACCGGCATAAGTATATATATTAGATTGAACCTGTGCGCTTGCACAATAAAGAGAAAAGTCGAGAGCCAATTCAATATCTTTACAACCTGCAGAAATAGAAATTCCGGTTCCGCCTAAAATACTCCGTAATTGTTTACCATGTAGTTGTACCAGATTTCCATACTTCAATGGTTTATTTACAAAGGAAGGTCTGCAATAATTACCATAACTATAGGCAAAACAACAATAAGCATACTTGTCGTTCTGAGTCATTAGCTCTGCCACTATAATTGGATTCCAATTAAATATTTCTTCGGGCATTGATTCGGCAAGGCGTTTCATCATGACCATAGCCTCCATAGCCTTTTCCTTTTCAGCTATAATTTCATGACTTTCGAACGGATGCGCATCCAGTGCATATAACAACATCATCCAGTTTAAGAATAAATCGGGTCCGAACCCCGGCATAATGGCCATTTCTTTATCGGCTAAAGAAATTAAATCATTCCAGGTAGCAGGTAACTGAAGATCATTAATCTCCATCAGATCGGGCCTCCAACTGGGGGCAGGGGCAGCTATGTCAATCGGGATGGCAAGAAGTTTATTCTGAAAAACATAACTCTCAAAAGAGGCTCCAATGCAATTCTTTGCCAGGTCGTCCCATTGTGCTGATGAAAGAAGACTTCTGATGTCCAGAACGATATTCCGGCTAAAGCAGAATCCGGCCCAGGGATGATCTATTACAATTAAATCGTAATCATTTATAAGTTGATCCACAGGCCTATGCCCGAATTCGTCAAGCGTCCGTTTGTCCCAATGAATTCTAATATCCGAATGAAGCTCTTCATATCGCTGCGAAGCGGCCACTAAGGGTGGAAAAGCCCTGCTGTGATTCCATGTGATGCCTTTAATCGTTTTGATAGCAAAGAATTTTACTAAAACCAATACATTAATAAACCGATCTTCCTCCTGTCATATCAAAAGTAAATCCTGTATTGAAACTGGATTCTTTCGACACAATCCAGGCAGCGAGATTAGCAATTTCCTCTAATTTTCCGCATCTTTTCATTGGAATTTTATCAGTCATATATTTTATCTGATGAGCCTCCATTTTTTCAACCATCGAAGTCATAATGGTGGCAGGAGCAAGGGCGTTAACAGTGACCCCTGACTCGGCATATTCCTTCCCCACTGATTTCACCAGACCAATAACACCTGCCTTCGAAGCGGAATAAGCTGCCATACCTGCGTTACCCTCCTTCCCTGCTATAGAGGCTATTAAAAGAATGCGGCCGTATTGACCCGGTAACATAACTTTGAGTGCATACTTTGTAACAAGGAATGATCCTGTCAAATTAATCCGGCAGGTTCTCTCGAAATCAGATAATGCCACTTCGGTAACGGGAATGCCATTAGGTCCGACAATACCTGCAGCATTTACCACAATACTGCAACCTCCGTAATCTTCAATCCTTTGAAAGGCCGATTTTACCCCCCCCTCATCTGATATATCAATTTCGACAAATTCAGCCCGGTAGCCTTTATCTTTGAGAGATTTAACCGCATCATCTGCTGCGGTGGCATTCATATCCAATATCCATACGCCGGCGCCTTCCCCGGCTAACTTTTCAGCAATGGCAAACCCAATTCCACTTGCACCCCCGGTGATAACGGCTGTTTGATTTTCAAAACGATTCATGATGGTTATAGTTTGACAGATTTTGCATTTTTATTTGAAAAGCAGGCTGCTTCAATTATTCTCATAGCAGCGATGCCGTGCTCACAGGGCGATCCATTAGGCGCCAGGCCCAGACAAACATCAATGAAATTCAGAACCGGGGCTTTTTCAGGGTAAATTTCATCTTCAGATAAGGGTTCGTAAGATGTCGGTATTCCTTCAAAAGGATAATAATCCATAGTGCCTTTCCATAAGTCCAATAGTAAAATACCCTTTGTCCCGTAAACCCGAACCTCATAATTCCGGATGGTTAATGGTGTTGCTCCGGTACTCGCTAAAGAGACTAATGTACCATTATCCAAAGTGATAGTAAGGGTATTATAAATATCATTTTTCGAATGGTCAAAATCAAATTTGGCATAAACTTCCTTAGGCTGGGAACCTGTGAGAAAACTTATATAAGCGGCTGCATGTGATACCTGAGTATAGATTTGACCACCGCCTGCAATCGTTGGATCGCTATAAGATCCGATACAAGGCTCTATATAGACACCGTTTAATCCATGAGTAGGCGATGTGTCAATTCCTTTGAGCAATTTATCAACGGGATTAGTCATCAGGATGGAGATCATTTTAATGTCTCCGAGAGCACCTCTCCTGATAAGCCTGCCGGCCTCAATTCCATGTCTGGTATAATGCCATGGACAACTCAATACAAATTGTAACCCTCTTTTTGAAGATAAATCGCATAATTCCTGAGCCTGGCCGGCTGTAAATGTCATGGGTTTTTCTATAAGGACATGTTTACCATGTTCAAGCGAGAATTTGGCCTGCTCAAAGTGCATATTGGGAGTGGAACTAACCACAACCGCATCCAACCCTTCTGATAATACTAACTCCTGATAATTATCGAATGCAAAGTCGGCCCCGAAGTCTTTAGCAACCTGCATGGCTTTTCTTTTGGTACGGCTTTGCACCGCTCTCAAATGTGCACTTTCGTGCTGGATTATCCCGGGAATATGAGCGCTCGTTGCCCAATATCCTGCCCCTATCACCCCTACATTCAATTGATTCGTTGAACTATCCATTATACGGAATTAATTTATCTCTGTTCAGTTCCACTCCAAAACCTGGTTTAGTCTCATCTAATCTGATACACCCTTTTTGCGGCAGTGGTTCACCTATTATAGTATCAAAAATCGGTTGCAGCTCCTTACCTTCACCCGTTGTAAGGAATTCAGCATAAGCGCTGTTTGTGTTCGCCATGACAAAATGATAATTATAAACCGAGGCGCCATGGGGGATCACCTGCATGTGATATGGCTTTGCCATAGCGGCAATCCTTCTTACCGCCGTGAGCCCGCCTGCCCATTGGAGTTCAGGCTGGATGATATCCGTAGCCCTGTTCGATATAATATTATGGAATGCATTATAATGATATTCTAAATTTCCTGTCGCCAGTTGAATCGGAGCAATCCGTTCTCGTAAATAAGCATTCTGTTCCGTAGCCCAACCATTCTGAAGGGGATCTTCGAACCATTTTACGTCATAATCGCGAACTCTTTCTGCCAACCGGGATGCAAATTCAACATCCCAGGACAGATAACAATCAATCATAATCTCCATCTCTTCGCCCAAATCGGATCTGAGTTTAGCAATAAGTTTCTCCATCTTCCTAAGTCCGTCTCTTCCGCTCTCAACTCCCCACGGGGCTGCTATTTTCACTCCCATAAAACCTCTGCCTTTCCATGAATCTATATAATCAGGGTGAATTGTTACATAGCAGGGAATTGATTCCTTAGTTTTCCCGCCCAATAATTTGTAAACCGGGATGTTCAGCGATTTAGCGACTAAGTCATATAATGCCAGGTCAACGCCTGCGATAGCCATGCTGGTGATTCCGCCCAGCCCATAAGGTAACGTGGAGCGGTTCATTTGATCCCAAATCATTTCAATATTAAAAGGATCTTGTCCAATCAAAAACCTTTTAAAATGTTTCTGAATAACCGCACAGGAAAACTCTCCGCCACCGTAATTGACGCAAAACCCTGTTACCCCATCGTCAGTTTCTATTTCAATTGCATAAGGATCTTGTCCGGGTCCCATCCATGAAGAACGTATCTTTGAATAGTTTGGATAAACAGACATAGGGTTTGCAATTAATGTCTGCGCCTGCCAACCACCGCCCCAATACTGAGATTCACCCATAGTTGCACCGCGAGCCCCCGTGTCTCCGCTATTAATGGTGTATAATTTAATCGCTGTTATTTTCATAATAAACTATTAAGTTATTTATAAAGTTGTTTGTTATGATGATGGCAAAAGTATTTAGAAAGTATTTTTGTGAAATATACAAATTGTTACTTTATTTATATTTTTTGATAACTTTGAAAGAAGATTCTGAGCAGGTTAACAAAAAGAAGGATGATGAAAAATTATTACAAATATTTACCGGTAACCCAAACTGAAAAAGATTGGGGATTCTACGTGATGACAGTAGGATGTACTCATGTTAACCCTAAAGAACAATATCCGATAAAAGGACATCCTAAAACACATGCGTTTACCTGGAATAAGGGGCGAATTCTTAATGGTTATTACATAGTATTTATATCTCATGGAAAGGGCGAGTTTGAATCGGCTTTAACTGCGCCCCAGAAAGTATCTGAAGGAACTTGCTTCCTCCTGTTTCCTGAGGTCTGGCACCGTTACAAACCGGATGTTGATACCGGGTGGGAAGAGTATTGGGTAGGCTTCAATGGAACTTATCCCGACGATATGATGAATAAATATTTCTTCAATCCTCACAACCCATTTATTTATACAGGGCTTAATGAACCGTTATTGCTTTTATTTCGACGCTTAATGGAAACAGTGCAGAATGCCAGTTTTGGATATCATCAAATCATTTCGGGAATTACCCTGGAAATGTTAGGTCTGATCCATATGACGTCTATTGATAAGAGAGGCAGTGAAGATCCCGATTTGCAATTAATTCAAAAGGCAATGTTTCTGATAAGAGAATCGTTGGAGGAACCACTTAATATGCAACGTTTAATACAACAGCTACCCATGGGATATTCCAAATTCAGGGTATTATTTAAATCTACTACAGGGTATTCACCACATCAATATCATCTCGCCCTCAGGATGGACAAGGCTAAAGAATTACTTCAAACTACGGAATTAAACGTCAATGAAATTGCATATCAAACAGGGTTTGATTCCGGATTTTATTTCTCTATGTTTTTCAAGAAAAAAACGGGATTATCCCCATCGGATTATCGGTTCAGGAAAAGGACGACAAAAGACTATCTGATGGAAGAAGAATAACACGCTGATAATAGAATTTTTAGTTGGAAGTTTATTTTTTAATTGCAAGAACATGTCGCGTTATACACCCAAATTTCACAATGAATAAGAAAGATATACATGATTACTTCTCTTTTACCCGCCAGGAACGAAGAGGGATAGCGGTACTATGTATCCTGATTATTCTTTGCTGGTGCGTACCCATAATAGTTGAATATCTTCATCAGGATAAGCAGGTAGATTTTTCTGTTTTTGAAAAGGAAGTAACCTTATTTCAGCAACAGCAGGATTCTTTAAAACTAACCATAACAAGCAATAGAGATAACCGGAAAAATCCTTATTCAACTAATATTCTAAATGCCCGTGAATTGCCGGAACCTTTTCCTTTTGATCCTAATACCTTAAAGGATGAAGACTGGCAAAAATTGGGCGTACCTTCAAAGGTGATTCATACTATTCAAAATTACAGAAAAGCAGGCGGGCAATTTTACAAGAAAGAAGATCTGAAAAAGATTTACGGATTGTCCGGGGAAATATACCGGCACCTGGAACCCTATATTCGTATTACACAAAATGAGGCTTTAAAAAATAAAAAAACGGATATTATTTCTGATACAACGTATGCCGGCCGTCAGGCGCAATCTGATTTTTCCAAGAATAAATACAAAGATGAAAACCTCGTTATTGATGTTAATACGGCCGACAGCGTTCAATGGATGAAGTTAAGAGGAATAGGCCCGGCGCTCTCTTCCCGGATCATCCGCTTCAGACATTCATTAGGTGGCTTTTATAAAATTGAACAGATAGCAGAAGTTTACGGATTGCCCGACAGCACCTTTCAACGCATTAAACAACAATTAAATATTTTGTCCTTTGATTTAAAAAAACTCAATATAAATATCGCAACTGTGGAAGAATTGAAATCACATCCTTATATCGGTTATCGTTTAGCTGCTTCCATCAAAGCTTTCAGAGATCAGCACGGTCCATTCAAAAACATTGAAGATCTGCAACAGCTTCAATTGGTGAATGATCAAATTTACCTTAAACTTGTAGCCTATCTGACTGTTAATTAAGCAAAGCAATGATATGGATTTTCAATTAAGTGAGACTCAGCAACAGATCACGCAAATGATACGGGAGTTTGGTAAAAAGCATATTCAACCCTATTTAATGGAATGGGATGAGCAACAACATTTCCCTGTGGAAACACTGAAAACTCTCGGGAAGCTTGGTTTGATGGGTGTTTTAGTACCAGTCGAATTTGGCGGATCCGGGCTGGGATATCCTGAATACGTAACGGTGATCAGTGAAATAGCCAAGTTTTGCGGCGCTGTAGGACTAAGTGTGGCAGCTCATAATTCACTTTGCACAGGGCATATTTTACAATTTGGAAACGAGGCACAAAAGAAAAAATATCTTCCTAAGCTGGCAACGGGTGAATGGATCGGCGCATGGGGATTGACTGAACCCGGCACGGGGTCGGACGCCGGTAATATGAAGTGCACTGCCCGAAAAGAAGGTAATGAATGGGTGCTTAACGGGACCAAATGCTGGATCACCCATGGCAAATCCGGTAATGTGGCTGTGGTTATCGCCCGTACCGGTAATATGGGCGATCATCACGGTATGAGCGCTTTTACCGTGGAGCGCGGTACGCCAGGATTCACCGGCGGGAAAAAAGAAAATAAATTGGGGATGCGTGCCAGCGAAACAGCCGAAATGATCTTTGATAATTGTCATATCCCTGATGAAAACCTGATAGGAAAAGAAGGGGAAGGGTTTATTCAATCGCTGAAGGTCTTAGATGGCGGACGCATTTCTATTGCCGCATTATCCTTGGGAATAGCCAAAGGCGCTTATGAAGCCGCATTACAATATTCCAAAGAACGGCAACAATTCGGACAGCCAATATCTTCATTTCAGGGAATTGCTTTCAAATTAGCCGATATGGCTACAGAAATAGAAGCGGCTGAAATGCTCACCATGCAGGCTGCCGTGAAAAAGCAAGCCGGGGAGAAAATGACCAAGGAAGCTGCCATGGCAAAATATTATGCTTCAGAAGTGGCGGTAAAAGTTTCTACTGAAGCCGTGCAGATATTTGGCGGTTACGGCTATACGAAAGATTTTCCTGTTGAAAAATATTACCGTGATTCAAAACTATGCACCATTGGGGAAGGGACTTCGGAAATACAAAAGATTGTCATTGCCAGAGAAGTGTTGAAGTAGATGCCGGTTATTGGTTCAGGTAAATTTTTGATTTTAAAGAAATAGATCATTTGGAAGCTATTTTCTTCTCTTAAAAACAATCCGTATTTTTGTATAAAATCACTGCCATGACAGTCAGGCTTAATCTTACTTTAAATGAATCTGTGGTAAAACGCATCAAGTCGTATGCTGCACACAGGAAAGTTTCTGTTTCACAAATTGTTGAAGAACAGTTTGAAGAGATATTAAGGGTTGAAAAGAGATCCATAAAGGATAGTCGTAGCCGGAAAAAACATTCCAGTGAAGATGATTCCTTCAGAAAATTTTTGGACACTTATGCGGGCAGTATCCCAGGTCATGTTGATTATAACGAGGCTAAAAGTGATTATTTAAGGAAAAAACATGGTACTTAAAGCATTTTTAGATACTAATATAATTTTGGATGTATTCCATCGTGACAGACCCTTCCACTTATCAGCAAAAGAATTATTCAGCTATCTTGATACAAATAAGTTTGAGGCATTTTATTCTGAAAGTGTGTTGACATCAATGACCTACATATTGAGAAAGGCGATGACACCTCCACAAATAAATAGTGCAATAAAATATCTGATTCATAAGGTTCATTTACTTCCTTGTTTTCAGTCTCTCATTCAAAGTTCATTAGCAAAAAATCCTCCTGATTTTGAAGATGCGTTATTATATGAAATCGCGCTTCATCATCAGTTAGATTACTTCATTACTTCCAATATCAAAGATTTCAAGACAATTGAAATGGCTGCATTACCCGTAGTGAAAGCGGAGGTGTTCAATAATATCCTCAAAAAGGAAGAGAAGTATAATTATGGTAACTATGACTTTGTTTATTCTCCTAATGAAAAATAAATCTTTTTTAATCGTCTTATTCCTGACAATATTATTATCCATCGGATGTACAAAAGCCCGCCAGAATAACGAGGCCGAAAAAATAATGCATCTTATCAAAAGCGGAGATTATACTCAGGTAAAAAGCATTTGTCATTATTACAATTCATGGGATCCGGATGATTCTATTTTTAATCGAAACGTACGGTTTATTCATGCCTATCTGGATCAATACGGTTACCCCAGCCGTAGGGATTATAAAAACTTTCTGCATAAAGATATGTCATTCAATCTTTATTCAATAAACGAAGTATGATCTTCCTGAATATTTAATGGGCAATCCCCCTTCATCTCTTTATTTATCCTAATTTTGATAAAAGAGAAAGAAAATCATCTAAAAAATTTATCAATTTTATGAACGAAGTATTTATTGTTTCCATTGCACGTACGCCTATTGGCAGTTTGAACGGAGAATTGGCCCCGATTCCTGCTACGAAATTGGGCGCTATTGCTATTCAGGCTGCTTTGGAAAGAGCCGCCGTCAGGCCGGAGCAGGTGCACGAAGTATATATGGGTAATGTGCTGACTGCAAATGAAGGCCAGGCGCCTGCAAACCAGGCAAGTATTTACGCGGGTATCCCAACCAGCGTTCCGTGCACCACGGTGAACAAGGTCTGTGCCAGTGGAATGAAAGCCATTATGCTGGGCGCTCAAAGCATTATGTCAGGTGATAATGATATAGTGGTAGCCGGCGGTATGGAAAGCATGACCAATGTGCCATATTATTTGGATAAAGCCCG
>SCQT01000067.1 GCA_004322015.1 Chitinophagaceae bacterium | reverse complement strand
GTTTCCTAAGTTGATGTTATCAATTTGCGTTTGCAAAGAATTTGTTTCCTCGACCGTTGCTTTATCTGTCAAAATGGTATCTAGCCCGATGATATTAGCTGTCGGTATTTGATCGGCTTGGTGCCAAAAACTATCGAGCCAGTTCCAAAACTGCTGCTCAGTGGGATAATCACCTGTTTCAAACCATGTCTTTATCGTATTGCGATCTGTTACTGCCATCTAGCTTACTTTTATGAGTGCATAATCAAAATAAATATCCTGAGTACTTGAAAATAGTTCCCTTACACTCAGTACGAATGAATTTGCTGTGAGCGACCGAACGACCCATATGACATTATTATCATTATTTACATTCGTTCCCGCCGAACGGATTGATCCGATTACTATGTAAGCCCCTGTGACGGCATTAGCCAGATTAACTGTTACGGATGCTGCTCCATTATCATTTGGCCCCGGAATATCTCCCAGATAAATTGAACCCGTGAGCAAGATCATATTAGCTAGTGCAAATACCGCTGCACTAGTTGCCAAAGTATTTGTATCATTAAGATTAATTGCATCGCTCTTTGCATTAGGTAAATTTCCCAACCCCACTTGCACCTTTGTCACCCCGTGTGGATTTAATGTGTTGGCAATATGCGCATTTAATGAATTTTGTACTGCTGTTAATGCGTTGCTCAATGATGTATAATTAGTCTGCATCCCAAGCACTGTATTCAATCGCACAAGCGCGCTATACGCAATCTGACCTGTACCGCTTCCAAACCGAGCCTGCCTTGTATGATATATGATGCGTATCGTATTATCCTGAAACTGATCTGTTCCGGTTATATCCTCTATAATAAAATAAGTTTGCTTATTTCCGGCTAAAAAAGGAAGCAGCTCACCGTTATATAAAATCCATCCGTCTGTAACGGCTGTTCCATTATCAATCATACCGCTTAGTATCACTGCATCGCCTGCAAGCTGCGCAACTCCAACTAATGCATTACGGTAACTTTGTTGCATAAAGTCAAGCGCATCCTGCGTCAGCGGAAATCCGCCTAATTGTGAAAAATCTATTCGTTTATTGCTCATATTGTCTGTATTGAATACGTTTTGCCCGCTAATTTGTAACTATCTATTATTCCCTGCAGTTCCGGCAATTGATAATTTATATCACTTGGAATTTGTATCGTAAAATCTGCCGGATCAAGTGAAGTTTCCGATTTAAGCCACAGCCATTGAGGAACATTCTCACTTTTCATTTTAACCCACAGCGGTTTATTTTCTGCTTTGGTAAAAATATAAAGAGGATCATGATAGATGCTATCTATGATCTTTATCCGTCTCAACGCAACATCATAACGATCATTTAGCAATCTTTGCAAATACACGACTTGCGGCGTTATTTTCAATCTGTATAAATCGGCTTTCCTGTTTTTTTTAAAAGAACTATATAATTGTTGCACGGGCCATACTAACGCATTCAGCCATGCAACCATAAGTGGCTTCCTAAGCATGGTTGGCAATAGCAGCTTTACAAGCTTTCCATAGTCAATATTGAAAATATTCGTATTCATTTAATGACAGATTGAGGAATAAATGTGATATCCAAATCCGTTGCGGGATTAATAATTCTCAAATAACCAGAATCCGGATTGTATTTCACATCAATGCTTTGATAAGGTAATGTTCCATACGTTGCCTGTGCCTGATCCACCACCGGCACTATCACGCCATCAACTGCCTGCAATGCATCTATCAAATAGGCCACAACAAACCATCCGTTAAACGGCAGGTTTTGCAAATAGGCATTAATAGCATCCTGCACGGGTGAGGAGCTTGTGCCATCGAGCCTTGCACCGTTGCTATCAAGCACGAGTGGGTTGTAAAATATTCTAATCGTGAGCAATAATGAATCTGGAGATTCACTATTGATTACTAGCTTAACGCCTGCATCTTTCACTTGGCTCATATATTCCGTAAAGGCTGCTAATTGCGTGGCATTCAAAGGGGCTAAATCGCTGTTGATGGTTGTGGCCACTTTTATTCGTAAATTCTTCTCCTGTTCAATGACAGCCGAATAATTCACGATCTGGCTTATTGTGACCTGGTCAGATGTCAATAATGTATTATCATAATAATCTTCATCGGCAACTAAAGCATAGCCGTATTGAAAAGCCTTAGCCATATTCGCATACCACCGAAGGCTGTGCGGTTTCAGATTATCAATAATGCCTGTCACTTCACTTACATGTTGATCAAAGAGCGTTTCAAGCGTCCACTGGCAGACGGCAACAATATAACTACATAGCTTCCAGATAGCCGTTTGGCTCGTGCTCGTTAGCTGACCAGATAAAGTAACATTGCTGCTGATATTATCTAAAATCAACTGTTGTATCTGTTGAATCGTTCTTGCCATTAGCTTATTTTAAAATCAATTTGTATTCCCATATAGCCGATGCCTCCCAACTGAGAGGCAATATCCGCCTGCGTGAATCCGGTTGCAGGCAGAATGTTATTTTGTAAATAAAACTTCAATACCTGTTTATCAGGTTGCACATCAGCACTAAAATCAGAGATCAGAAAATCCGCAATGGTTAAATCATCCGTTATCCCCACGCCATTATCATTTGCAATCTCAAATAAGCTATCCATATTACCTGACGCCTCTAATGCTATATCGCCCAGCCATTGACCGTTGAGTGCCTTAGTTGTCATAACTTCCCGATATACCTATTTTGCCTGATTGATCTATAATGACCTGATCTACTTTCATCCCGTCTGCATTTAATCCTATTCTAACAGCTCTTTTTAAATCGGCAGGATTTTCATCCAATAAATAATTTTCTATTCCAATACCAGCAGTCGGATATTCTTTCCATTCTCCGGCTTTGCTAAAAAGCAAAAGCTGCTGGCACTGCTGAGAAGGATCGCCTATTAGAAAATCGCCGCCCATGATTTGTAAGTCAAAAGTTTCGTTATCTATTAAAATATCCTTCATGATAGATTACCTCCAAAGGTTCCGGTTACTGGCCCGTTTGGCGCTGTTAATCCGGTTGTATAGTTTATTTGCGCCCCTTTCACATACATATCAATCGCAGCGCTTATTTTCGTACACAGATCATCTAACACCGCATCCAAGTTGGTCGTTTTATTTTCCTGATCAACAAATGCCTGCTTCAGGCTTGCTTTTAAAGTGGCTTTATCCAACATTTAAATCAAATTAAAAGATTGTTTAATCGCAATTTAATCGTTTCAAAATCAGGCATATTAATCGGCGTACCTGACGGCCCTACGGCCGTGGTAACTGTAATTTTCTCAATCGTGCTTATCAGATCAGTTAGCCACTGCTTTAGATCCTCCTTACTCGTTTTAAGACTGAAATTATCCGCATTAGAAAAAGAACTCACGTACCAAATACCTTCTTCCGTTTGTGCAACAACGACCTGACTTCCTGTAGATGGCAAAGAAAGAAATCCGTAAGCTCCTTCTGATACCGCTTGGAGATTCACATCATAAATCGTTACTCCATTAATATCCTGCACATCCACCGTCCTTTCAGTTGTATTCACATTCATCACGGTTGCCATGACGGGAACTTGTATCTTTTCCTGTACTCTTCTCAGTCCTTCAATGATCTTTAATTCCTGCCTGTCCATTTTCAATTATTCATTATCAACTCACTTTTATTCCTATTTCGCATGTTCTTCTTGCGCCGCTAGTTCCAAAACTCACTTCCACTCCTTCTATCAAATAGCTTCCGCTTCTTTCTGCATATTGCGGATCGTCCAGGATCACTTTATATCCATGCTCCAAATAAGGCTGCAAAAAAGCCGTAATCTTCCCTTCATATCCATCATATTTGAAATGCTGCAATTTCTTTTGCGCATCCGCTTTAAGTTGTGCCAGGGATTTTTCATTATAGAAATATACAGAATGCGTCACACCAGTGCTATCACCCACCTCAGCTTCTATCTTGGAACCGTTACCCGATATGCTTATAGCCTTTATTTTGATTTTCGTATCGGTTGCAATGTGATATTTCAGGTTATCATCTTTGATCACGTTCCAGCCGAGCTTGTATTTTTCCGTTCCTTTATACTGCGTAAATTCCAGTCCCGCATATAATTCACTCCCGTTAAAAAATATCGTCATTAAGAGCTTGTCTTTTATCCATCCCAGCACATTATCTGCCGTCGTTCCTCTGAAAAAAATATTGTTCAAAGAAATTTCAGGAATGTTCTGGCTGAGTGTGATTGGCGTTCCCTGAATGAGATATTGTAAAATGCCTTTCAGAGTAATGCTTTTCCAGCTTACATTGATTGTCTTTTGCCGGAGCAGCCAGCTATATCCTTCACATTCTATTTCAAGTGGCGTGGTAAAATTGATCCGGTTTATAAATCCTGTAAACTCCGTTTTCAGTTCATTGTCATAGCCAAGCTGTATCTGCACCTGGTCGCCTCGCTGAAACAAATACGCCGTTGAATATCTGCCATCCGGTCGCTGAATACTTTGTGTCGGAGGTAGCGGACTGCTATACTTTAAATAAGCGGAAGCCGGTATCTTTATCTTAGCAGTATCAATATAGCTATGAATACTGCGGTTGACACGCACTTCATGCACGCTATTCATGCTCACGTTTCCAATAGTAATATAGCTGCATAGTCTAAACATAAAGCGTATAAGCATTATCACTGACGAGGCTCATTTCATAAGCTTTCGCATTCTTCACGCCCACAGTATGCGGAAAATTGAGATCAGTTATCACTACTTGTGATAAGCTACTCCCGTTTCCGTTTGGATTTAATAGAAAGAAATCTGTTAATACTGATTTCAGTTCCACCGTCTGATTGATTTCAAAGATCTCTTTTAATTGCTTTATCTCATATTCAGGATAAGTGCCGTCTTCCCTTACAATGATTCCTTTAATGCTGATTTTATAATCCTCCGTATTGACGAGTTCCTTCACCGTTCCCTGTCTGTCTATCATCACCGTTTCCATTATATTTTTCCGGCTTTGAATGGCAATCACCGGGTAAGGAAGCATCCATCCATTAATCCATGCGGGAAGAAATATCTTTTTGCCACTATCTGAACCAAACATATCCTTATAATTATCATAATAAGGACTTTCACCACCTAATGGCTCCTGATCCGCCGGATAGGCAAACAGCTTATTTTTATCAATACTTCCGTCTTTCCACGTTCCAGGTACACTTACCTGATTATTATCTAACTGATAAGGTCTCGGCTTATATCCGAATACACTTTCAAAGAGCTGGGCTATATCAAATTCTCTAAATGCCATTTTACTGCGTTTGGATTGCGTTAGCTGAATTCAATAATCTTACCAATACTTCTTTCACGTTTTCTTCCATCTTACGAATGCCATCCTGTGTGCTGATAGCATGTATCTCTAATTTTTCAATCAGATTTCTCAGGTTGACGGTTACCACTCTTGGGCCGCCGCTATTGATGCCTTCGCCTTTAGTAGTTCCGGCTTTGCCGCCGGAAACTATCTGAGATGCCATCTTAGCATCTTTTCCTCCGGAGGCTGCCTGTTGTGTAGCAGGGGTATTAGCTGCAGCTTTCGCTTTTTGATCTGCTTTAAAGCTGGCTACGCCTTTATCATAACCTTTAGAATAGGCTTTCGTGATAGCTCCGTTTTTAATAAGTTCTATATCTTTCGCAGCTCTTTGTACCGTTCCCAAGCCTGCAATATCCTTGGCCGCTTGTTTTGCATAAGTCCATGCCTGCCCGAAATGTAGCGTGAATAAAGCTGCGATAGCCTTCCCCACACCGCCTATTCCTTCCAATAATTCCTTTATCTTTCCTATCACTAAATCTTTAATCATATTGGCAAACATCTTCATCACTGCCCACACTCCCATAATAATACCTCTGAACTTTTCGCTCGTTTTCCAAAGATGGGTGAACCATATAACAAGCGCTATCACCCCGCCAATCACTAAACCAATTGGATTGGCTTTAATTACATTATTGAAAACGAACATGGCCGCTGAGGCTATGCCTGTTGCCACGCTCATAACCCCTAATCCTATGGCTGCGCCAATAGCTTCCATATTGGCCATTATTAATGCCGTAGATAATCCGGCAAATACAGAAAGCAATATTGTTTTATGGGCAATGATCCATTTTACCACCGCATTGAAGGCAGATAATGCTTTGCCGAGTATCGGTAAAATTCTCTCGCCTATTCTTCCCATGATCAATCCTAATGTATTCATCGTGACGTTTAACTGACCGCTAAAACTTTCATTAATATGTTTCATCAAATCGTGAAATCTTCCTCCGGGCCCCGTGGCTTTCTGCATGGCTTTCATGATCATATCAATAGTAATAGCTCCTTTCTTCATGGCTTTTTGGAGCTGCTCCATAGAAAGCCCTGTCATTTTTTGTATTTCTTGTAAAGGATTAAATCCAAGCCTGGTCATTTGTCTTAATTGCTGACCAGTTAGATGTCCCTGCGAACCAACTTCACCGAGTGCCAATCCGAGCCGTTGGAATCGGCTGCTGTCTCCGTCAGCAATATTTCCCATCATGTTAATAGTAGGCATGATTTGCTTGGCATTCATACCAAAGCTGAGAAGCGTTTTACTTACATCTTGTATGGCTTTTGCTGAATAAGGCGCCCGCGTTGTGAATTGCTGAATATTGCCATAAAGTTGATCGCCTGTATCTTTATTACCTGATAATGTTTCAAAAACTTTTCGTTGACGCTGGAAATCCATTCCTTTTTTAACCGCACCCAATATTGCAGCACCTCCGAGCACTAAAGGATTACGGATTAATTGGGCGCCTGGAATATAATTGATCGCATCGGAAGCCCATGTCTTAAGTCTGCTTCCTCCGCCTGCTTGCAACCTGTGAAGCTGCGCCTCTGTTCTTTTTATTTCTGCTGTAACGGCTCTTAATTCACTCTGGAGAGGCGTAAGAGCCTGCATATTGCGTAATCGTGCCAATCTTTCGGTAAGTTCGCTTACCGTTGCGTTCATGAAGGTCATTTGCTGGGTACCCGCACGGAAATCGGAGGTTAAACTCATTCCAACTTCTTTGGCTGTATTACCCCAAAACCTGAATCCGCTGGCAATCTTATTATTGGCAATTTCATATGCCGAACCCATAGCAGAACCAACAGCCTGAATTTTTTTTACAGAATTTGTAATCAAATCCTGTACCTTTAAGACTATATTTACTTCATTATCTGCCATGCTGATGCTTCTTTATCTCATATTATTTTCGATAATTATCGGAGTTTGTATTGCTTTTTTGCCATCCATGATCGGTGCTGTTTTGGGCTTTGTAGCTGCTATCGGATTATTTTTCTGGCGATTACTTCAGTCGTTTTGGAAGCTAAGAATTTGGACTGTTGCCGTTTGGTGTATTGTCGCCATCCCTGTCGCCCTTGTTATCATATATGCAGACCATGACGTAATAGTTTTTGGAATACTCGGAGCATGGACATTTTTCGTTTCGGGCATTGCAACTGTATGGTGCTACCGCGATGGCCGCACCTTAAAGCAAGCCCCTTGATTGCGCTTCTTCATTTCTTATCCATGCCAGATCGCTGATAGCGGCAATCCATCCATAATCACTCAAAGAATCTAAGTCTGCCTGGCTCATGTGAAGAAAATATTTAAGCTGTGCTTCTTTTCTTCGAAACCAAAGGAGCTGCTGCCAGGTATTTTCCGCCTCTCCTAAAGCTCTTTTAAATCAGCTTCCTTAAAGGCTAATAATTTATCCAGCTTGGAGCTTGCACCAAAGAAATAAGAATCATCTTTTTTGATTTCTTCGTCGCCGGCGAGCCAGCAGTTTTGTAAAAGAACTTCATTGAATTTGAGCGGGTTGCCATCCTCGGAGCTCACTTTCGTGGCAAAACCCAAGATCGTCCTGTCCGGCATTTTCAAATAACATTCCTTATCGCCCACCTGCAGATGAAATACCCGTGCGTATCTCTGTTTCCATTCAGCAATTTGCTGTTCCGTGATTTCGTTTTCCATAAAAGTTTATTTTAAATATTGGTTTGTAAACGCATGAATAAAACCGGAATGGTGATCTCCATGAATTTGGCATTCTGATCCATCCCTTTTTCTGCCTCTTTGAACTCGACGCCTAAGAGTGCATCTGTGCGCAGCGGATTACTTCCCCACTGATATGTTATGATCACATCTAATCTGATATCCATGATGTCTCTGGCGCCTGCGGCATGTGCCGCATCGGTCAAAAGATCAAGCTCATACTTTAAAAGTTTGAGTTCGCCTTCATAAGTTCGGTTGCCGCGCTGTATTCCGATGGGTTCATCGCCTGCGCCAAAGAGCTGTTCTTTTTCCTGGCTGATTTTGTATTTAACGCCCCGGATACCGGTTACTTCTCTTCCTGCAATAACTACTTTTATAGCGCTCCAGGAAGCTTCTTTACTGTCAAAATATAAACTTGATGCTGGCATATCTTTTTATTTTAAAATGTCTGATTTTAAGATGTCTAATTTATCATTGCTCATCTCTTTAGTGATGTGGGGCTAAGCCGGATTTGCAAATCCGAGCTGCACAATGATTTGTTTACTATATCCCACCGGCGTAATGCTCATGACAATGTTCAACTGTCCGGTAGCAATCACATTTTGCGTAGGATCAATGAAAGCCTGGAATCCGCTGATTTCGTCACCCATGGCAATGTTGATCGCGTTGGTGATCAACTGCTGTAATGATTTAATGATCGCTGTGCTGATCTGACCATTGGAATCCACCTGGATTTCATCTAAGATTTCATTCACATAGGTGCTGTAGGCAATTACAATAGCTTTATCAATTACGCGTCCACGTGCAAGGCTGTTATAATCATCGGTCGGGAGGGCGGCCATCTTGTCGTCATTCCAGAAAAATCCGCTGCGGCCGGTGAATCCACGCATGAAGATGTATCCTTTGTCATTCACTGTTCCCAAATCGCCCACAGTCATATCGGTATCCACTGTCTTGGATCCTAAATATGCTTCCGTAATGCCGGTCAGCGGTCCATCCTTCACACGACCTATATTCCTTTGTGGCGGAACTTTTGCAGCACGGCCCAATGCAAGTCCTACGCAGCCACTTCCGCTTTTCGTGTCGCTTCCAAGTACAATGCCGACATGGTTGAAGCTGCTCAGGGTAAGATCCTGCAAACTAGCTACTGTATCATTAAAGGCCGAACCTTCTAAAAGAATTCTCACCGGCTTATATTCACCCTGAAATTGGGCAGCGAGCGCATCTGCGTTGGTCATCGCACCCAATACATCCTGATCAATTCCTGCCGTCACGACGGGAACATATCCACTCCCCGGATCTTTCGCAACTCCCAGTAGTCGGATCTTTCCTCCGCCATAAGTAAGTAATGTAGCGGCAAAGGCCTGTGTTTTATCGCACATGGCTATCATCGTAGTAGCTGAAGGAACGATCATAATATACAATTCGGCACCTGTACCTGCCTCATCATAAAATTGCTTTATGTGCCTATAGGCGTTCGTAGTAGTGCTGATGCCATATTGATTAATGGCCTGGTCAACGCTGGTGATCATCACGGGAGCACCGAGTGTAAGATTCGCTGGCGCGGGACCGCTGCAAATTAAACCGGCTACACCGTCATCGCCGATGCCTACCTGACCGAGCAATCCGTTTTGAAGCTGTATGGAAACTGATGGTAACGACATTGTTTTCTTTGTTATTGATTAATGATAAAATTTGCCTTGCGCTCTCCTCATGAGAAACACGCTATTTCTTACCTTTTTTATCCTTTACGGATTCTGTATCATTTTCTTCGGCTTCCTCAACAGCTTTTGGATCTTCGGGATATTCCAGATCTTCACGATGAAATTCGCGCACTTCTTTATCCTTCAGCTTACCGGCATGATCATGTGCATGATCTTTCACCTCGAATGCAAAACCGTCGCTGGTAACATGAAATGATTTGGCTTTAGGATAGCTTTTAAATAGGTGTTTTAACTGTTCTTTTTCCATGATTTTAAATTTTAATTTATGTTTTTGGATTAGTCGTTGGCATGTGTCTCCTGAACATAGAATTATGCTTTCGCTACAGAAAACTTAGCCTGTACGAACAGGTCGTAAATATTTTGCTTGGTTGTATTGCCGCCCAGGAAACGCGCAAGAAGTGCAGCTAATTTCTGCAAAATAGCGTCCTGCATATCAGGATGTTCTTTCACCAACGCTGCCGCAAAACATTGTACTTTTTGCTCGATGGTTCCCTGATTCTTGCATTCATCTACAATATTCAGTGCATCAATCGAATAGCCAAGGCCCTGAATGAGCTTTGCACGGATCACATTGTCCAGGTTTCCAGGGATGATGGCTGTTACAATACCCGTGATGGGGCTGTTTAATATTGCCTTGAGTTTGGTTGTAACTTGCAAGGCAATGTCCACGTGCGTTTCAACATAACCGTCAAATTGTTTGATAAGTTGTTTTACTTCCCCTTTAAATTGCTGACAAAAAGCCATAGTTTTAAGTTTTATTAATTGTTAATTGAAATAAGGTTTGATCATTTTCATGATCGTAATTAGTTTTTGTGCATAATTCGGATCAGTGGCATATCCCGCTTCGGCAACTTCCTGTGCAAACCGCTGCGGATATTGTTTATATTCCAGAGCTTTTTTATACCTGGGATTGCTGAGTAAAAAAAGAGCATGATCTGTAAAACTTTCTTTTGGCGTCTTATATTTACGGAACCAAGCCTTTATTTTCTCCCACAGGTGCTTTCGCTTGTTATATTCCGTCGTCAAAATCAGTTGCTCATCATCCGGCATAGCGTTGGGCCGTGCTTTAATACCGAACATATTATTTCCTTTCACATTTTTCCCCCATCCAGATTCCAGCGCAGCCTGAGCCAGACTGAATAAAGCCGGGATACCGGTTTCTTTTTCACTTTGCTCCGCATAAGGACGGTAAGTATCAACAAATGTTTTGACTACATTCATGGTCTTTGTATCTCTAACTTTCTGAGCCGGACTGCATGGTCGTTTAATCGCATGTTCGTATTTGCCTGCTGGTCGCCCAGGGATTTTATCTGCTGTTCATGAACTGTTGAGAGGCGCGTTACCTGCTTTAGTTCATTTACGATCTGATCCAGTCTTTTAAGTATCTGCCTGGTGATTGTCTTTACGATAAACCCGATTACCGAAATGACTAATATGAGGGCAGTCGTCAAAATCCAAATCTTAATATCCTTATCATCCATCCTTTTAGGTTTTCAAAAAAGAGGGGATTTTTACGTCCCCTTCTTTCTGCTGGTTATTGCTGATCACGGAATGTTATCGTAAAAAGATATTTTACTATGCGTGCGGAGCCTGGACAATTGCCACTACACCTTGCGTATCATTTCTGCGAATACGTCCTCCCATCCTCAAAAGGAAGGAATAGATATCTCCATAATAGGTAGGATCATCCACTCGTTCGTAAAATACTACCTCCCCAAGGGCCCGTTCTACACTATTCTGCTGCCAGCACAATACAGCTTCGTTGTCAGTAGTTGCCCCCGCAGCACCATAAGGCTTAACTGTGTTCGTGGCGTCATATATCAATACACTCGAACGCATCATAATCTTAAAACCGAAGAGAGCGCCTAATATGCCGGTCGCCGGATCATATGATTTTGAAAAATCTCTATATTGCGTTGCGGTCAATTGAGCAATGAACTGATCATACATATGAGCGTCGAACAATGCATAACGGTTCTCCATTTGAACGTCCGCAAGGTTCATTTTTGTCATAGCCGATTGGAGATCCTGTAGCGTAATGAGTGCCCTGTTTCCTGTGGCGGCAGGCGCAGTTGCGAGGACAGCGCCGCCCGTCGTAACAACGACATTGGCAGTCGGAGCAGCCCAATCGACAAGCATATTTTCAGCCACCTCCTGACGCAGCTTAGACTGAGCCTCTCCGGTTACTGACTGCCGCTTATCATACGACAATTCAACAGTATCTGCGTGAGGGATCAATATTGGATCACTCGTATATTCATCCAGAGGATACGTAATATCCACATCAGTACGCTGAGCGACAGTGGCAGGTAATGTTCCTCTGTTTTTAACGACGTTAGGTGTTGCACCGGCATTAGGAATATGCACGATCTTACCCTGCACCACATATTGGTCGGCATTAAATGCAAAATTTAAAAACTGATTATTCTTGAACAGATTGGCAACAATGTCATTCTCCCAGATTTCTTTTTGAATACCGGCTGTAAATATGCCTTTTATTTGAGGCGTTTTAATGACGGACAATACAATTGCCGAAACAGCCGCGCTTCCGATAAATAATACCGGATGCTGCTCAAATATCGCATGCGCAACAGTCAATGCGGGTGCCGTGAATAACAGAATTCCGGCGAAGGGTAAAATAAATTTCAGGAACTTTTTCATACTTAAATTGATTTAGGGTTTTATTTTATGATTGTTCTTTTTAAATCGGACATCTCAAAATCACAGATCACTCGGGTTCTTTTCCGAATTTTTCCTTGAACTTCTCCATATAAACTTCAGGATAGCCTGATTTCAATTCAGCCAATTTATCTCCTTTATCAAGTTCATCCCAGCTTAATGAAAAAAGTTTGTCATTCGACTTCTTTCCCTTTTCATCTAACTGCTCTTTTACAGTCTTATACGCAGGAATGCTTTCGATCAGTTTTTGAGTTGTCTCAAAATCATTGGCAGCAAGTTTTGCGTAAAAATCTTTTTGATTTGTAATGATTTTTCCTTGGGCGACTGCCGTATCAAGTAATCTTGTAATTCTTTCCTCATTCTGTTTCTTTTCAAGATCATTGATCTTAGCTTTGAGAGAAACATTTTCCGTATTGAGGGCAACCAATTTCGTGACGGCCATTTGAAGTACTTCATCCGGATTGGTATCTTTTGCCAATTCCAATGAGGAGATAAGTGCGGTTAAATCCATTTTCTTTTCTTTTTTAAGTTGAGGAATAAATGCGGAGATTCCGCCTGTATTTAAATTGATTAAATTTCCATTGCTGTAAAGAGCGAGCGCGTTATCGTTGGCTCCAATGTCCACGATACTCGCTTCATACATTTTCCATTTGTCCACCGTCGCTAATTTCTGACCCGGCAAAATAAGTTTGGGATTATCTGTAAAGGATAAAGGTTCAACGCCTGCACTTGCCATGCGAAAAATGCCGCTCTCTACCTTATCAGCGATCTTCATTGCAAATTCATCATTATCATCAAAAACAGGAACCGCGCTGATGGTTCCGTCTTTAACCTCAATATCATCCCAATTACCGAGTGGTAAAACCTGATCTTTTGAATCCTTAAAGGAACGTGTATGCATGAAAAGCATAATCGGATTCTTTTTGAATTGCTCCAGGTCGGCACCCTCTGTAAGAATGCGGAAGCCGTATTTATTCAGGCTGCTATCGCTTAATATGAATCTTTTACTGCTTTTCATTTTGTTTAAATAACAATGCAAAGAAATATCGCTTGAAATGCCCGTCCAAATTGCATTTTAATCATATTGGTCTAAATGTATAATGATACTATTTTAAAAGAAGGAGCATTAAAATTTGAATTGCTCAACGCGCTTTATGAACCGAAATTTGACGCTGTGAATCCAATAAGATGAAAGAACTCACGATCAAACAAAAGAAAGAATGGGCAAAGCTGCTTTTCATACGTGAAACGGGCATGACACAAAAAATCATAGCCGCAAAGGTGGGAACCAGCGAAAAGACATTATCTCAATGGGCAACGAAAGAACATTGGGATAATCTTAGAAAAAGCCTTTTAGTTACTAAGGAGGAACAACTTCACAGGTTGTATAACCAGCTTGATGCGCTCAATCATCTGATTGAAGAAAATAAAGGATATGCCAATTCTAAAGAGGCAGATACTATTGTGAAGCTTACAAGCGCGATTCGTAATCTTGAAACGGAAACGAGCATTGCTGAGGTATTTGAAGCCGGAAAGAAATTCATCACGTGGGTACAGCAAAATGATTTCTCCAAGGCTAAAGAATTGGTGGAATTATATGATGGATTTATTAAAAACCAATTGAAGCAATATTAATGGCATCTCAAAAGCTTTCTGCAAAACAGATTTCTCAATATTGGGATGAATTTCGAGATAACATCCGAAATAGCACGCCCGTGGATAAATCTGAAACGGTTGCAGCTTCTAAAAAGCGCATCCGTTCTTTAGAATCCGATCCAGAAAGCTGGTTCAAATATTACTTTCCTAATTTCTCCTATGCCGAGCCTGCAGTCTTTCATAAGAGAGCTACCCGGAGAATTATAGATCATGCCGAATGGTACGAAGTACGTGCATGGAGCCGGGAGCTTGCCAAGAGTACACGCACCATGATGGAAGTGCTGTATCTCACAATGAGAGGGAAGAAAAAGAATGTGCTGCTTGTCAGCAATTCCAAAGATAATGCGGACGAACTGCTGATGCCTTACAAAACGATTCTTGAATCCAATCAAAGAATTATCCATGATTATGGGACACAGGAAAATTTGGGAGCATGGGAATCGGGAAAGTTTATTACAAAGTCTAATGTTTCATTCAGAGCCATAGGAGCCGGACAAAGCCCACGTGGTACGAAAAAGAATGAAGCGAGGCCTGATGTGATATTGATAGATGATATTGATACTGATCAGGATTGCCGAAATCCTGAAATCATCCGTCAGCGTTGGAACTGGGTGGAACAGGCTTTAATCGGAACCCGTTCCGTCAGCAATCCTATGCTGATCATATTCTGCGGAAATATTATAGCTAAACACTGCTGCATTACAGAAGCCATCAAAAAAGCCGATCATGTGGACGTGATCAACATAAGAGGAACCAACGGAAAAAGTTCATGGCCGGAAAAGAATACAGAAGCACAGATTGACCGTGTATTGAGCAAGATCAGTTATTTATCTGCGCAAAAAGAATATTTTAATAATCCTGTTGATGAAGGTTCGGTGTTTAAAGAAATGGCATATAAGGGACTTCCCGCACTCAATGAGTATCAATTTTTGGTATGCTACACCGACCCTTCATTCAAGGATTCAAAAAAAAACGATTTTAAAGCAACTGTTTTGATTGGACGCTGGCACGATGAATTTCACGTGATCAAATGCTTTTTAGATCAGACGTCCACCGCCAACATGGTGGAATGGCATTATTATATCATGGATTTCGTGGGCGACAAGGTTCCGGTTTACTATTATATGGAAAAAGTTTTCATTCAGGATATTCTCATGGATGAATTTAATAAGATAGGCAAACAAAAAGGACGAATAATACCCATAAAAGGCGATGAACGTGCAAAGCCTGATAAGTTCACCCGCATAGAAAGCCTGCTGGAACCGCTTAACCGGAACGGGAATTTTTTCCTGAATGATGCCGAAAAGGATAATCCCAACATGCAACGATTGGAAGATCAGTTTAAAGCACTTGCTCCCGGCTCCCGTGCGCACGATGACGGGCCGGATGCGGTGGAAGGAGCCGTCTGGATCATTAATAATAAGATCAGAGAAATGCAACCCATTATTTTGGGAAAACGTAAACATTCGCTAAAACGATTTTAAAATATAAATCATGAGCTTTTTATCACCAACAGAATTAAATACGCACCTCTATGGGGAAATCGTAAACGAACTCACCCGTGGGGATAATACAGTCGCTCAAATGGCTATCGATGCAGGAACCGCCGAAGTGAAAGGCTATCTTTCAGACTATGATATAGTTACCATATTCAGCCAGACCGGCCCTAATCGTGATCCACTGATTTTGCTTTTTAATAAAGACGTAGCTGCGTGGCATTTGGTATGCCTTGCAAATCCCAACATAGATATTCAGTTAAGAAAGGACAGATACGATAATGCGATTGCATGGCTGAAAGGGGTGCAATCCGGTAAGATTGTCCCGGATTTGCCGTTAGTTCCCCTTCCGGTTGATAACCAGGGAAATCCCATCATTCAGGAAGGAAAATTTCGATGGGGTGGAAATATGAAAAGGGAAAGCCATTACTAATCCGTTTAGATAGTGTTTAAATGCGTTCAAATCCAATTTTAAAGATTTTTTAGATAAGTAATACAGTCAGGCGGAAATAAAGCCTTAAAATCAAAATTTAGCCATTATGCCAACCGATGTTATGCAACCGGGTGTCGCGACCCATAATCAGAAAGGCGATACTATTATTCAAAATATCACCATTCGTCCTATTATCCGGACGTCTCAGGATATTGAGAGCTGGCGTCATGCGCTGCGCGCAGCCGAAATGTATAACCCGAGGCGGACATTATTATATGACCTCTATCATGATATTGTCCTGGATGCGCACCTTAGCTCCGTTATGAATAAACGCATCATGGCGCTCACAAACCGGCAGATGCATTACATGGACGCTCAGGGGCAGCGCGTAGATGCCATGGAAAAGATCATGCGAAAGAAATCCTGGAAAAGCATGATCTCTGAGATCATGCTTTCCAAATTCTGGGGCGTCACGCTCCTTGAATATAATTTCGCAAAAGACGGCAGTTTTCACGTATTTAGCATTCCCCGAAAGCATATACGCACCCAAACAGGCATTATCGCCTATGAACAGCTTGGAGATGAGGGGATGAATTACCGGAAGCCTCCTTATTCGAATTATGTATTGCAGTTCGGAGAGGATAATGATCTGGGATTATTATTGCAAGCTGCCCAATACGTGATTTATAAGCGTGGAGCTTTCGGCGACTGGGCACAATATGCCGAAGTGTTTGGAATGCCATTTCGCATTGGACGTTACGATGGATATGATGAACGCACACGCCAGCAGTTGGAATATGCGCTCGAACAGGCAGGAAGCGCCTCCTATGCTGTTATCCCTGCTGATGGCAAAATTGAATTTCTGGAACAAAAGAATTCGGCTGCTTCCGGCAATCTTTACGAGCAGCTTAAAGATGCCTGCAATACAGAGATAACCGTCCTTATAATAGGTCAAACTGAAACTACCGATAGTTCTCAATCTTCCGGCTATGCCCAAAGTAAAACACATGCTCAAACGGAAGATGACATTAATGAAGCCGACAGGGATGATATTATCAGCATCCTCAATGATGAGGTGCATAACCTCTTTATGATGCACGGATTGCCTGTAATGGAAGGCGGAAGCTTCGTTTATGAAATGCAGGAAGAACAAATATCCAAAAAAGATAAGCTGGATATGGATTTGCAAATAGCCAACCGTCAGCCGGTGGATGATGACTATTTCTATGATACTTATAATATCCCCAAGCCTGCCAATTATGAAGAACAAAAGTCTGCCAAAGAAGAACAGAGGCAGGCTACGATGGATGCAATGAAGAATAAAAGTGAGCAACCGGACACGAAAAATGAAGATGATAACAATAATCTTTTTCAAAGACTTAAATCTTTTTTCGCTTAACCCCGCAATACGCGGGGAACTGGAACCATATCCGGTCGCTTCACGAGACAGATCATATTCATCTGGTGCAAGAGCTTCCGGCTCAATTTGATAATGACGAGCTTTTCAGGCGTATTGCTTCCGGCAAAGCCTTTGAATGGGATATTGATCTTTTTTATTATACCAGCGCGCAGCTTTTAAATGGCTTTATGGGAGGCTTTAAAAGCAAAAAAGATATTAAATTGGCTGATTTTCCTCAGCCTTCCATTACTTATGGATTCAACGATCCTGCCATGCTCACCGCTTTTGAAATGAATATGTTTCATTTCTCCGCAGCTAAAACCCTTGAAGAAATACAGCAACTCAATGAGCTTTACCGGAAGTCAAAAAGCTTTCAGGACTTTTACCGGGAAGCCAAAAAGATTACCGATATAGCCAATAAGGGATGGATGGAGACTGAATATAATACCGCATACCAGGTAGGTGCAAGCTCTGCCACTTACGCACGCTTAATGCAACAATCAGAACTTTTTCCCTACTGGCAATACAAGACGCAGGAAGATGATAAGGTCCGTCCCACCCATGCCGCTTTAGATGATCTTCTTCTTCCTTTCAATGATCCACAGTGGAATGATATCTATCCTCCTAACGGCTGGAACTGCCGGTGTTATGTCGTCCCGAGGCTAAAATCGGAAGCGGAAGATACTGATTTTGGTTTGGAACGGTCCAAAGTGAATTCCTATATGCAAACCCCCGAATGGCAGTCGCTGAAAGCACAAGGATGGGGTGTGAACCGAGCCAAAACGGGAGAAGTATTTACAGAGAATCAGTTTTATATCCGTAAATTCAAAAATAATGCAGCCTCATATTTGGACAAACTCACTTATGAGAAATGGGGACTTAAGAGCGCTGAAAAGATGCGGGAGCAAGCTTCAGAAGCTATAAAAAAATATGAAGGAACGGCGGCAGATTGGTGGAAAGATCAAAAGAAATTGAATGATCATATTTCTATTCTCACGGATTATGCAGGCAGAAAGATCGCACTTGATAAAGATACTTTTGATAAGCACACAACCGGAAAAAGAAAGTCCCGGGTATCCTATCTGAATGCCCTGATTCAAACGATAGATAATCCGGATGAAGTATGGATCAATACCGGTAATAAGACTAAAAAATATGATCAGATGGTTCTTTTAAAATATTACAAATATGAAACAATTGTAGTTATTGAAGGATTGGGCGACGACCTGGGTCTTACAATAGATACCTGGTTTCCGCTGGCTGAACAAAAAAAGAAAATAGTCAATAATTACAGGCGAGGTCTTTTAATAAAAAATCCCGAACAATGATCCGGGACTTTAAAACAGATTCATTCATTGTTAACGCTGATTTGTCTTCAGCCGGTTCAGCCCCCATACATCCGCGAGGTGTTAGCCAAACCTTCCACCCGTTACAACAAACTTCAATGCAAATATAAGAATTATGCCAATAAAGAACTTTTTTAATCTCGAAAAAATTAATCAAACCATCAAAAAAGATATTCCGGCTATCATGGCTGAAACATCTATTGAATATTTTAAACATTCCTTTCAGTCTAAAGGTTGGGACGGCAACGCATGGCCCGAGACTAAAAAACCGGTTAAAAAGGGTTCACTGATGGTGAGAAGCGGCAAGCTGGTGAACAGCATTACCGCAAAGGAGGTGACGCCCACACATGTGATTATATCAGCAGGAAACGATAGGATACCTTATGCAAAAGTCCATAATGAAGGTTTCAGAGGTACGGTTAATATTCCCGAATATATCAGGAAGATTAAAGGAAAAGAACAGGTCGTAAGAACGCATACCATGAATATGAATATGCCTAAACGTCAATATATGGGTATCTCCGATCCTCTGATTCATTCAGTGCGAAATCGGATTTTGACACGTTTAAAAGAAATTTTTTTCTAACCAATATAACAAATCATGAACTCACCTTTTGTCAACCTCTTTTATGCCCTTCAGGCTCAGATACAATCTCTCGTTCCCGCTATCCGCTGGATAGATCAGGAAATGGGCCAGCTTGAACATTATACCGAACGCCCACCGGTATCGTGGCCTTGCGTGCTGATAGACTTTGACGGCTGGTCGTTTGAAAACATGGGCAGAAATTGCCAGACCGCCGAAGGCGATATAATCCTTCGTCTCGGTTTTGCGCCTTTCAGTTATTCCAATCAGCTTTCGCCGGTCAAAGATGCTGCGCTCGCTTTCTATGATGTGGAATTTTCCCTGCATCAGGCATTGCATGACTGGCAACCTGGCGGCTTTAGTCACCTGACAAGACTAACTGCCAACACTGAAAAACGGCACGATGCTATTCGTGTACGCATGCTGCGTTATCATACTGCTTTCGAAGATTATAGCACGCAACCGGTAACTACGCCTGCATCGCCTAATGCTGTTTTTAATATTTGATATAAGAAAATAATCGCTTTGCGCGCTCTCCCCTTTGGGGGAGCTGGAGAAGGCTACCAAAGCAGCCACGGGTATTTATTTTGAAGTGTTTTGATCGAAGCATTTTCATTCATCACCTTGCGAAGCTGCACGTCATTCTTTTGAAACTGGTAAATCACGGTGGATACAGATATATGAAACTGGCGGCTTAGTTCCTCTAACGAATCAAGATATTGAAACTTTTTAATGCGGATAAGATAATAATACCTGTACATCATGCATTCATTTCGAAGGTCAATCAGTTCGGCAGAACGCCCTTTACCGCCTGGTTCGCTGAGCGCAGTCGAAACATCCGTTTCTATGAAGTCATTAAAAAGTATGTATTGACCTCGCATGGGCTAATGAGCATGTGGAATTACAAATATAAAAAGCCCCGCATATAGCGGGGCGAAAAGTTATTCACAAAGTTTTAAAATATCAGTTATCTAACCATAAGATCAAGATACCAATAACCATTTTGTTTAAAGCCGAAATTTTGCCAATAACGGTTTGTATTGTCAATTAAATGTCCACCAATATGAGCAAAGCTCCCAAGTTTTTTCAAATCATCAATGGATAAGTCTTTGCTAAAATAATCATTGAAAAATTGACGCATAGTCAAAAATTGTCCAAGCACGTAAACATTATATATTATTGGCTTGGGTTTTATTTTAAGGTTGCGATCACCCTCAACAAAACGCACAGTAATTGACAATTCAAGGCTATCCATATCAGAGTTTTTATAAGATGATTTATAAGTAATCTCAGAAGGACGATACCATCTTCTGTCAATCGTATCTCGTTTGGTTAATTGATAGGATGGCATCAATTCTAATATCTTATTCTCAAAAGCCCTTTCATAAGTATTTGAAGAATCAAGATAACAAAACTTTGGATGGTAAATTTCAATCTTATTGTAAGCGTTTTGGGCTTGGCTAAAAACCGGAATAAGCAATAAAAGAATGATCAGGCTTTTCATATTATTTTAAGTTTGAAAATGGAAATATTATTTTAAATGGATGAATATATCATTAAGTTCTTTTTCAGAGTGAACCAGAAGAACCGGCGGTTTTGAAAGACTTTTGTACGTTTTAATTATCTTGGCATCTTCCAAATTATTCAATAATATATTAGCTCTATGATAGCCTAACTTAAACGTTCTTTGTATTATGCTTTGAGATATTTCTCCTCTTGATACAGCAATGCGTGCCACTTCTTCAAATAGTGGGTCTTTTTCTTCAGGAGGCGCAACATAATTTATATTGACAAACTTTTTCCCTTGGGGTTTGATTAAACCATTCCTATATAAATCCTCCAATAAATTCGATGCCCTCACATACCCTATTGCATATTGTCTTTGCAAAATGGTGGTATTTATTTCATATTTATTCTTTATAAATTCTATTGCTTCATCAAAAAGAATATCCTTTTCCCTATGACTATCAGGCATATTTTTACATGATGTATTTTTAATGATTGATTTTTTATTATTTGTATTTGTCCATTTTATTAATGGAATTGTTGTACGGTTATATATTCTATTGTAAATGGCTTTTTCCGGATTTCTTATGAAACCATATCCCTTTTTAAATCGTGGCATTATTCTTTTCTTAATTGAAAACGTTGCCGATATGCTTTTTTTAAAAGATGGAACTCTAAATCCTATCTTCATGATAATAGATTTTAAAGGTTATAAAGGCTAAAAATAGGGAAAATGATTAAACTCTTTTCAAAAATTCTAGATACATCCTTTCAAACTGATGCACCAGGGCAGGCAGTTCCTTATATTTATAAGCATTTAAAGACTTATGCAAGTAGCCATACTTTTGGCACCAATCATTTATCCGCTTCATATCCGCCTTGCGCCTAATCGCGCCATCTCTCCCTCGCTCCATCTTCCATCCCATCTCATGCGCCATACTGATAATTTTTCTTCTCATCTTTTCTGCCCGGTTTTCCTCCTCTAAAAGACTTCCAACATAACGAATCATATCAGAAGCTTCCTCTTCTTTCAGGTCATGGCTGCTTTCGCTGCGCCCATGCGTGAAGCTATGTATCAGCGCATGACGGGCATCTTCCGGCAGCTTAGCCTGTCGAATGAGATAAAATAGTCTCTTTCTTTGATTGTTTGTCATACATGAATTCTTTACATCCCCCTTCGGGGGCCTCTATCCTTTTAGATTCCTCCAATCATTTTGATACATTGCTTTTTTAAGGTAGTTCTCCGGGTCTGCCTTCTCACGCCAATTTATTCTATTCAGATACTGTTCATAATGCGGAATGCTTCTCAGACATTGCATTTTCTCCGCTTCTTTCATCTTTTTCCAAAGAGGCTCACAGCGTTTGCGGTTTATCTTCTTGTTATACAGTTGCCAAAATCTGTCTAACGACAAATCTTCCGGCAGTTCCTCCAGTTTTCCCTGCAATATCTTATTCAGTTTTTGAATTTCTTCTGAACAAGCAGGGAGGTGATGGATAAGCCAGTTGTGCTGTGTATTGTTCATCTGTGCCTCATTATGAAGAAAAATCAATATATCTTTCTCATTATACCCGAAGGTTACCTGACCTTCAAATTTGGAAGATGTAAGAATGAATTTTTTCATACTAATATTCCTTTATCATTGATCTGGCTAAAAATGTTATTGCTTTCCGTTTCCTGCATTCTTTCCCAAATGAGCATGGGCTTGTTGCCGCCAAACCGGCTGATTACATTGGCTTTAAAATGATTTACATGCACCTTTATATCACAGTCATACCTTACCTGTCGTGCAGCTTTACCGTCCGGCTCTTTGCCATCTGCGTGGCTGATGAAGATGAATATCTTTTTGGGGAAAAGTTCTTTCAGCGTCTTATAATCCTCATAGCTCATGCCTGCATACTGAATGCTGTCAATAACCACTATCTTAGGGCTTTTGCGCTTTTTCAACCTTTCGGTCAGCGCGGGGATTCTTTCCCTGTCTATCAGGATGATCTTGCCTTTTATATCCATCATGCGCTGGTTCATAAACGCTTGCTGAATGCTTTTGCTATCGCCTTCCTCCAAGCTGTCGTAAGCCACTTTGCCAAAATTGGCGAGATATTTGCAAAGCTGCAATACAAAATTTGTCTTACCGCTGCCACTGATGCCCCATACAATCATGCGAAAATTGCTGCCCGGCTCTCCAAAGCTTTCCCTCCATTTTCCTGTAAAATAAAGAGTGTCGTATTTCTTGCTAAGTAGTTCGTGAACGCCTAATGCCCGTGCCATAAATATGTTTTAATCAGTGAAAAAATGGAAATAAAGGGGGGGTTATTCTATCTCTTTTTGTAAAAGAATCTTTTCAGAATTAATGATTTCAAGCCCCAGCTTCTTAGCTATCTGAGCTTCCAATACCGCACCTTGGCTGAATTGCCAGTCGGGTAACAAGTATATCGCACCGCATTCCATCATCGCCGGTATGCAGGTTGTCATGGCTTGCTCCCATGTAAATTTCTCATCGCAAAGTTGAAGGGGATTAATCACTACGTAACCTTGAGATTCAAGGTATCGTTGTGCAGTGAAAAACTTAGCCCAGGCAGTCCGATAATATTCGCCCGTGACTTTTCCGGCTATATAAATGCGGGTGGGGTTCATGATGTTAGTTTTTAAAAGTTAATATTACTTAAATTAAATTTTTAATTGTTGCGCCTATTTGCTAGTTATGCGCCATTAAAGAGCGACCCCTGTTCATTGTTCGTAACTGTATTTATTCGCTCAACAGCGTTTTTATAATACAGTCCGTTTTTCTCAATACCAATGAAATTTCTATTTGATTTTATGCAAGCCTCGCCAAGTGAACCACTGCCAAAAAAAGGGTCTAAAACAGTATCGCCTTCTTTTGTTACCACTTGCAATAAATCATGTAAAATTTTTACTGGCTTTTCTGTCGGGTGTATTCGTTCTTTCTTTTGGTAAGTCCTTCCACATTTCAAAACATTGGCAAATGAAGCACTGTAATATTCGGCAGAACCTTTAGTTAAGTGTATAATAAGTTCATGCTGATTTCTAAAGCCTGTCCCCATCCCAAAACTGCCTTTATCCCAAACAATTAAATTTCTATAAATCAAACCGCAGCTTTCCAAAGCGGGTACAAAATTTATAACCATTCGCCAATCGCAAAAAACTAAAACACTTGCACCCGGCTTGCATACTCTTTCAAACTCAACACCTAAGTTTCTTATAAGATGATTAATACCCATCGTTGTCATATTATTGCCGCTAAACCATGCAAATCTTTGATTTTGCTTTACATTATCTCTTATTCCCTGCCGACCTGCACTTTGCTTTTGAGCCTCTAAAACAGCACCAGATGAATATGGCGGGTCTGTAATTACAGCATCAATACTTTCATCAGCAAGAGTTTGAATATGCTGTAAACAATCCCCTTGCAGAATTAACGGCGCATAACACGGGGTTTGGCAATAGGCTGGCTGACGGAAGTCAATCGGATTCGGTTCGCTATCAACAGTAGTTCCAGCAAACGAACTTTTATCGGCATTTTCTATTTTCATAATCTTTATTTTTTCAATTTTACTTTTGTTATCGGCTGACGAATCGCTATTCCAGTCCATCGCCAAGCCCTGAACCGTTATAGTGCATTCCTTAAAAAGATTACTTGCGTTCTATTCAAACAATATTTCACCTGTTTGGCATCATTCATTACCTTAATTCCAACAGCCCACATATGACCGCCATACTTCCAGGTCTTTTTCTTTTCGCATTCCTTCACCTGCCAAACAATGCGCTTTTTGTCGATGACGAAATAAAACCGGTCGCCTTCAATAAGCTGATGGATAAAACATCTTGTCTTTGGTGCCGGATGTTCGATATATAATTTAGGTTCCGTCATATCTCATATTTATTACGCCATTCTTTAAATAAATTCCGCCATACTCTGTGAACGTGCCTTTTAGGAATATTAGCCAGATACCTTACGACCGATTCCTCTTTGTTGGGCTCAAAGAAAATGATTGCCCATGCCGTATTGTCTGGTAATACCTCTTTTAGTGATTTAGCTATATCCGCATTATCTACGGCTGCCAGATTCATCTTTTTAGTAACCTTTTTTTTGGACTTGAATAAATTCATTTTAATTATTTTTTGTATCCGGTACAGGAGTTGAACCTGCATACTCACGCTGAAAGTGAGATGCTACTATTACATCAACTGGATAAAATGCATGCCGTAGAAACGACACGCCGGGATGTGAACGTCTTCACTACACATGAAAAAATTAAATTATAAACCTTACTACTTCCCAGGCTCCTATGATGGCGCATGAGGTAAATGCAATGCAGCAAAGAGATGCTACAATAGCGATTATTTTCAATTGTATTCTTTTCATGATATAATTGTTTAATGGTTCCAAAATTCCCCTCCCTCCGGAGGGGTTAGGGGAGGCTTACTTCTTCCTTTTTGGGTTCCACATAAAAAGTTTCATCCTGATCAACATAAATGCCGACCCTGGTGAATAAGCCGCTCACTTCCGGCACATCTCTGTCTGCCAGTAATCTATCCTTTGCGGGAGCTTCTTCCGTTCTCACATAATCCGGCAGGAACTCCTTCAAAAGATTTGTAATGCTGTTCCAGGTAAATCCTTTGCGTGGTTTCAGCTTAGGCGTCCCTGTGCGGAAGCCGAGTATGCCATGAGCGAACTCAATGGATTTTCGGTTACCAAAATCCAGGGGATTATCAATCGC
>SCQT01000066.1 GCA_004322015.1 Chitinophagaceae bacterium | reverse complement strand
TTCCTCTGATAGGGCAGATAATATCTCCGCCTTGATTTGTGAAGTTTCCATGATTTAATGAGTTGGTTTGCCAAATTTACACCTTTACTCATAAAAAGTGCATTTTGTCATACACCCATCCCTCCTTTCAGGTGCACAATATAATACTATTTTTATAAATGCAAACGATTGTATCAATTGGTTTCAACCGTTTATTTCCGCGCCCGCCTGCTCAGGCCGATCAAATAGGCAGTAAGGTTTTCTGCCGCTTTATAATTCTGAAAACTTTCAGGCAAAGAATGGTGCCCGATGTATTCATTGTATATCCACGGGTCGCCTACGGCAAATACATATCCTTTGCCTAAGTGGCTTTCTGCCATCAGAACATGGCCATTTTTTACCAGAACAGCTTTTGCCGGGAGTGATAATTTCAGATCGGAAATTCCTTTCAGATAAATTTTACTGACTCCTTTAAAGATGGGGTTATCCGGCAGATCTGTTTCTGCACCCATTTCCCAACGCCTTCCTATCACATCGTTCAGGCTTACTTCATTAAAATGCAATCCGAAATGAGCAGCCAGTTCATTCAAATGCCGGAATTCACAGTTACCGGAGTCATTAGCCATCAGCGCCAGTACGCCGCCCTCTTTCACCCATTGCACGATGGCATGAATATCTTCAGGCATAATATAATGCGGATCGGGATTCTCACTGGGTATATCCGGATCCACGATGATATAAATATCAGCTCTTCTTAAATTGCCGGCTGTCGGCGCTCTCTGCAAAGTATCCAGGACGGCTCCCTTACGTTCAAATATTTTTCCCCACTGCGAATAGCCGTTGATCGTTGTATCAGACCAGATATAATGATACAACTTGCCGGTCCTGGAATTAGTTTCATGGTTGTAATAATTATCCAACACTACTTTTACCTGTGACTTCACCTGCACTCCCATTCCCAAAAGTGTTATCATTATCATCGCAATTTTTATCCTTGTTTTCATCCTGTTTTGTTTTAAACTTTAACAAACGATTGCATTTCCTGCTGCAAGATATAAATTTTTCTCATTTCCAAATCAATCATTTTGAGCAAGAGCACCCGCCATCCGGTTATATCTTCAACCTCAACTTTCTCTTTTCGAGCCAACCTGCTACCAACACGATCAATAAGGCGAACAGCAGGGATTTTAAAATGCCGGCTTCGCCCGTTCTGACAGCATGCGGAAGCCGGATCGCAATCAGCGTAATAAAAATGGAATAATAAAAATAAGGCAGTAAATAACAAGTCAGCGTACTGGTGCCTGCAGGCCTGATAACAGAAAACCAGGACTCTTTCCTCTTCTTGTCAACAATCACAACCAACAAACAAAATACAAGAATGCTGATTGCGCTGCAGATCATGGTCCAGGAAGGCGTAGCGCGTATTTTGGAAATACCCCATAACGGCCGCGTGCCAAAGCCAAAAGCAAAAAATAATCCTGCGATTGCTATAAACAAAACCATCATCCGTCCGGGTGTCGCCTTCAATTTACGGTACAGGATCGCGATGATCACACCCGACAGGGTAATGGAAGAGTTGGATGCATCACCTAATCCGGGTAAACCGGCGATATGGCGAATGGGTTCAAGAGAGGCCGGCCATCCTGACCGGGCAGAGGCATTGTATAGTACAAAGATTATAAAAAAGCAGATAAGCGGAATCAGCTTTTCATCAAATATCAAAAACAGTATACCGCAGGCAAGATAAGCCCAGCCGATCAGTCCTAAGATACCCCACCAGTAATGATGCATCCAGACAGTTTGCCCGTCGGTACTGTGTCCTTTATAGAGCGCCGCCATTAAAATAAGGATAACAACTCCGGCTGCTTGTAACCATAACTTTAGTTTGGCTTTATTTCCCTCTTTGGGATAATCGAGCCATATCAGAAAGAAAGCCAGAGTGATCAGAATTTCCCATACATACTGAGGCAGTACAGCCTGATCACTATAATGTTCTAAATTCATTTGAAAGAAGCCCATCACAATAAGTGCCAGCGAACGGAGAACTAAATGACGGAAAAGGACAGGTTTATATTGCCCCTTTTTTATCCTGCTTTCAAAGGCAAATGGAAGTGATAATCCGACTATAAATAAAAAGGCAGGGAAGATAGTATCCGCAAAACCCATTCCGTCCGCAGTGGCAGAGGCATGTTCCAGCCAGGCTGGTATATTTTTATCAGTCCACAGATCATTGACAAACACCATCAAAAACATAGTGAGCGCACGGAATACATCTATGGATGCAATCCTTGTACTGACACTGGCGGCAGATAACTTTTTTTCCAAAGCCGGTTTAAACATGTTTTAATTCTATTGAAATTGATGAATAGCGTCAAATACCTGTTCAAAGCAATTAACTACGGATGGCTTATTGGGAGATAAGGATGACTTTTGCGCTTCGTAATATTGCTTTAAAAACACGGCCGGTTTCGACCATACGGTTTGCACAATGCCGTCATAGCGATCCCTCATTACTTGGTTGGAACGTTGCCTGAATTTGTACATGTCTTCTACCTGATCTACTCCCGATTGTGAATCGCGGAAGGGACAACTTACTACATGAAAGCCTTTCATGGCAAAATACACTGCTGTTTGAGCGGGGCTATCATAGTGCCAGTCGCATATCACTATATCATTAGGTACCATATCAATGGCCCTGTACGTATTATTCATGCTGGCTTCCCATTCCCCTAATCCAGTCGTTTTTCCGTCTAAAAACCGGTCACCCCACATCCACATCTCTCGCCCTTCTGATCTTAAATGGTCGTCAATACGCCGGACTTCATCTGCAAATACCCGTGAAGGGTCCATGCCTCCATCCAACGGGTTCTTTGGCATAGCAATATAAAATACTTCATCCATACCTGCATGAAAGGCATTCGTTTCGAATACATCACAGAGCTCGTCAATTAAAGAGAAAACAATTTCATGCAATCCCGGCGACTCCGGACAATAGCTTTTGCAATATAAGTTATCCGGATTCGGCCAGACATATTTTTCAGGCATGCTGATCCAGGGTGTTTCATCAAATTGCGGATACACTTCCAATAATTTGCCTATATGACCGGCCCAGGACTGATGGCCCAACAGATCAATTTCGGGAATTATGCGAATACCATTTTTCTTACAAACCTCCACGATCTCCTTAGCATCCCTTTCTGACATGGCGCCGCTATCCACTAATTCAGGATGACTTTTATATTGATAATCATAATCAACTAATAAAATCAGGGTATTGACATGACGGGGGACAAGCGCCTCCCGGATAAATGTTACGAAAGAATCTACTTCACTATGCATGGGAGCAGGAATACTAAATCCGCGTATAGGGAGTGTGTCCTTCTGAATGGCAGTGGTGGACTGGCATCTTGCAGTATAATATCCTGAGGTAAACAGTAACATTAAACCCAGGTAAAAGCTAATTTTTTTCATCACAGAATATTTAAACGGTTAAATCCTTTTCATAACAAAGTGCGGCAGCGCCTAATACACCGCTATTCTTTAAGGAAGATATCTTGATCCGGAACTTCTCTAAGGATTTGGGATACACATAACTGCCTATTTCTTTCCACATGGATTCTTTATAATAGGGGAAAGCATTTTTGATAGACCCCCCTAAGATAATGGTCTCAGGATCATACGTATAAAGGATCATTTTAATGGCATTACCTATATGCGTACCCAACTCTTCAAACATTTTTAAGGCTTCCCTGTCCCCTCTTTTCGCATTATGAAAGACTTCTTCACCATCAGCCTGATATACATTTTTAAAGAATTGTCCGCTGGCATAATATTCAAAATATCTATCTAAATAATTGACCATCCCGAATTCCCCCGAACCGCAATTAGACCCGGCATACAATTTATCATGGATAATGATACCAGCGCCCATACCTGTCCCGATAGTCAAACCGATAAAAGAATGATACGCGCCCCCCTGTCCGAAATATTTTTCTCCCAAAGCAAAACAATTGGCATCGTTGTTAACCAATACCGGTACATGATAACGTTCTTCCAAATACTTTTTGAGGGGAACCTCTTTCCAGGAAGGAATGTTTTGCACATCATACACAATTCCTTTTTCAATATCTACCACACTGGGTACACCAATTCCGATAGCTTTTACATCTTCATGAATCAGTTGACCGGTAAGCTGAAACAATTCCTCCAGTACCTCCTGCTCCGTTCCCGATGAGGAAACACGAACAGATATCACATCAGATAAAACATTATCTTTTACCACTGCACCGCGGATATTAGTGCCGCCGAGATCTATGCCTATATATGCCATGCTTTATTTATTTATCCCGGTACCTGTATCTGTAATTGCCTTAATCCCCATATCATTATCTTCCTTTGCCTTTTTCTTCGATTGAATCGTTTCATTATTAACAATAGGCTTTGCCCAGAAACCCACACTGAGGATATAACCCATTGTCAGATAAATGAAAAAAAGCCCGTAACGTAACCCGATATGATCTCCCAACCAGCCTACTATCAACGTACCTACCGCACCTCCGATTACTCCTGTCAACAGGATGCCGGAGAAGGAACCATGATGTTCTTTCAGGGAATTTAATGCTAATGAAAATATGATGGGGTACATCACAGAAGCAAAAAAACCCACGAAAGCAAATGCCCAGAAGGAAACATTGGCGGAAGCAAATAATCCGATAGTCAGGCAAATCATAGCAGGTACGGTGAACATGATCAGCACCTTCTTACTATCCATTATTTTTAAAAGGAACAGCCCTAAAATGCCTCCCAGCGTCATCAGTCCCCAGAAATTTGCCACAGCCTTAGCTCCTATCGTTTGCGGATCATTATGATGATATTCGAATAAAAATTGGGATATCCAGTTGGAAACACCCTGCTCGGTAGCCACATAACAAAAGATACCGATGAAGAAAAGTATCACTGTGCGATTTTTTAATAAATCTATATGCACTTTCAAAGCGCCGGCCTGTTCATCTTGCGTCAGGATCACCTTAGGAAACCTGGAAAGTAAAATGACAACAACCATGATCAGGCTCACCACTGCAAAGACCCAATATAAAGATATCCAGGGCAGATTGGCCGGCACCACATGGGTGAAGAATTGCAGCGCGGCATCTTTCACCTCAGTCTTGTTTTGAAGGTTCAACACCAAATAAGAATACACTAAGGGACTGATGAAAGAAGCTGCACCAAAGATCAATTGTGCCAATACCGAATTAAAGGCATAATGCTCTTCACCGCCTGCTGTTCGTAATAAAGGATTGATCACTACCTGCAACATTGCCATACCGCAGCCTATCAGGAAAAGAGAAACGACTGCCGTAAGATAATTCGGGAACAAAGCCAACAGCAAGGCACCGATAAAGGCCACGATGAAAGCTGCCGTCATTATTTTTTTTTCTTTATACTTCTGATTAAGCATCCCTGCAGGGATAGACATCACTCCGTAAGCTATAAAAAAAGCAAAAGGGAGCACTGCCACGAGCGCCAGGTTCAGCTTGAATCCTTTAATAATATCCGGCACTAACGGCCCAATGATATTAGTTAAGAATGAAATGACAAAAAAGGTTAATAAAATAAGGAATACGATGTAGTAATTCCTTTTGGCTTTTGTTGTTTCCTGTGGCATACATGAATTGGTTTATTGAGCTGTCTTATTCATCCAAACCGGCCTGGTTTGAGAATGATGTAATGACGAAAGTATATTTCCGTATAATTCAGGTTTCCTTGCATTCCTGTAACGGTAACCTCCTGCTAAGGTCAACTTATCTTCGGTAATTAATGCCGTACTCACTTCATCGTCAAAGCTTTTAATCTCCGTCAGGATATCCCCATAAGGATCCAGGATCATAGAATTGCCATTCTTCAACTGGTCTCCATCATAGCCGATGGGATTGGTAAATACATAATACACCCCATTATCATAGGCCCGGGCCGGAAGCCATCGCATCAGCCATTGGCGTCCCTTAGGCCCGTCAAATTCCATCCTTAAAGGTACGGGATCCATTTTTCGACTTTGCCATAAGCTGTCGTCCACGAAACCTCTCCCGGGCATAGGAGAAGGAGTACACATCGTTACATGCGGGGCAAAAATAATTTCCGCACCTAATAAAGTAGTCGCTCTTACATTTTCAATGACATTATTATCATAGCAGATCAATATCCCGCATTTCCATCCTTTCAGATCAAATGTAACATATCGGTCGCCTGCAGAAAAGTATTTACTGATGAACGGATGAATCTTGTGGTATTTAGCCACAAGTCCATCCTTATCCACACAAACATAACTATTATAAATTCTCCCATTTTCTTTTTCCGCCAGCCCTGCAAGCAAAATCATATCATATTTATCCGCTATTTCAATAAGTTTCCGGGTACTTTTTCCCCCAGGTACATCTTCAGCAAGCTGCTCTGCCTCTTTCCTATTCAAATCTTTAAAAAAAGTATAGGCTGTTACAGATAATTCATGGAAGCTGATCACTTCCGCACCCGCCTCTTTTGCTTTGGCTGTAAGCTTTTCAATCACAGAAAGATTATAGTCTTTATCGCCGTCCTCCGGCTGAAATTGTGCTACAGCTATTCTCAATGTTCTCATATCTTTATTTTATATTCCATCCGCCAACTGTTACTTCAGGTAGCTGGCTATCCAGATCTTTTGTATGGCAATGGCCGGTTATTTCCCTTTCTTCCCCCGGCAGAAGTGTCATATAATTTTCATCCCGGGAGATGGGAGCGACTGATACGCTGCCAGTTTTTTTTCTTAAATCCAAAGGGATCATAAACGCAAGATAATCTGAAGGGTTTTTGATTTTTATTGTGGCGAAGGTACTACCGTCCGATTGCTTAAAGGATTTCTCAATATCCAACTTTACTTCCGGCAATTGCTGCAACATGGTCAGATTGGCATATTGTGACTGCGGTATTACAAACCCAAAAGCCATTTCATTTATTTTAGTTTTTCGGTTACAAAATAATACAAGTGAAAGTATTTTCATAATTTATTAAAATAACTCTCCTTCTTCTATGCATACACAATTACTTATCTCAACCTTTTCCATAATTAATCTCTGAAATCCAAATTTATCTGCGGAGTTTTGACAAAATAATATTTCCCTGGCCAGGCACTGCCTGATACAAAATATAAGTTCCTTTTTTGTCCTTTTTAACAATCCCAATCCTTAATTGATTCCGTTGGACAATATTTACCTTTCCCCAATCATCAGGCAAATAAGTCTTTAATGTTAAAGGAAGGTCATAAAAAGCAGTATCTAAAGAATGGCTAAGTGTAATGATTATTTTGTGATCCTTGTTTTGTTCACTGATCCTGGCATGCATTCGTTCCCTTATATATCTGGCCACATCTCCGAAAGTTGCCACCCATAGATCATTTTCATCCTTTTTTATGAAATGGAAATAGTTCTCCAATAGTGGCCGTGCCAATGGTTCCCATCCCAAATTACCCACGCCGTGAATGACTAACACCAGCCAGATATTATGATGAGCCAAAGTAGTATCAACCCATGATTTCATGAGCCATAAAGGTGTGTTTGTAACGGGGCCTCTCTGCCATTGCACATAAGGCTTGGCCGATAAACCAGGATCCGCTTTAAATCCTCTATTGATTTCCTCCAGATAAGGGTCTGTCATCCGGTTCCTCAAAGCCTGATATACCGGCATGGAATATTTCATTACCCGCGGATCATCAATACCAAAAGGTATTTCAGCAGAGAATGTGTATTTTAATCCCAGGTGGTCTGAGATATCTTCCTTACTTTTTTTAAGTTCATAAAACATATTAGCAGTATCCAGTATAGCGAGATGGGCGTGTGTAACCGTATGGCTGGCGAATTCGTACCCTTTGGCTGCATATTCTTTTATCTTATCCCAGCTCAATCCTTCCTCCTGCGAAAGTTCCAGGCTTGTATATTTACCTCGCTCCAATTTCTCTTCTCTCACCAATTGATAAAGTTTGTCCATTTCAAAATATGCACTGTCTTTTTTACCCGATTTATAAAAAGCATCCGCCCGGTTGTAATATATAGAAACACCTGTGTTCTGATCAAAAGATTCAGAAGCACCGGCATAACCTAAATATCTAGAAGCCGAAGCCCGCTCAAAAAAATTATTTGCACTGGTTGGAATGGTGGCAGATTCTTTAATAAGTTCTTCCACCGGTCGTCCGATGAATTGACCGCGATAGTGTGAACCTTTAATAGGTCCGGTGATGATAAAAAAAGTAGCAGGTAATTTTACTCCTTCCATTAGGGGCAGCGCTACTTTAAATTGATTCCTGTTACCATCATCGTAAGTGATGGAAATGGCACCTTTTTTATCATTTTGCCACGGAGTGATCTCAGTTTGCCCGCAAGATTTTCGGATGCATAATAAGAAGCAAAAAACAGAAATAATAATGCTGCTATAAACCGACAAACTTTTATATGTCATAAAGAATGCCTGTATTTTATTGTTAATCAAAGCTTGCACTGCGCCTGATATAGGAAAACAGTGAAAGCATAAAGATAATGAGAAATAAAGACAATCTTATCATTTTATTGACGCAAATTTTAGCCTGGTTTAATACCTCCTTACCCTGTAATAAAACTTACAGTTATCTTATGGCTATCCTTACCGGGTGCAGATACCTCAAGGGTAAAATATTTTTTATCCTTATCCAGAGTTAGTTTTCCTTTATTTACTTTAAATGGTTTTTCATAATAACCATGCAGTGTTACAGATTTCTCTCCTTCAGCAAAAAGAACGGTGACCGTAAGTTGTCTTTTTGTGGAAATCATATCTGGAATGCGTTGTTTTCCTGTAGCGGCTATCTTGTTTTCATCTCCAAGAAAAGCAATTCCGGATGCGGTATAAGGTGCTATTATATAATACGAATAATTATTTTCTCCGATTACATCAGTAAAGGTATTTGCAGCGTCCAGTTTTTTTCCCACACGTGTGACAGGATCATACACCATTACTTCCCCTTTCATGCCCATAGATGAAGGACTGAAAGAAACATTCCTGCTATCCGAATTTTTGCCTGCAAAAGCAAATACATAATCAGTTTGGACATCATGCTGCTTTGTATAGGTGCATGCCAGCGTTGGCTTACCTGCATGGTTAGCATCATTAATATAAGTCTCATCGGTTGGAACCAGTGGCACATCCGGTTTCACCAGCACAGCATCTGTGCGGCATGCCATCATCATATTCTGCTTGTCTTCTTTACCTATGGCATCACCGGTTCCCACTGCACCTGCCGATAAAACAGCGAGTATCATATTTCCGGTCTCATGGCTTTTAAATACATCGCACCAGGGCCAGGCTCCGATGGCATAAGCAAACTGTGAATTATAAATAAAGTTATTCCATTTACCCGGTTCAAACCTGTCGCTGCTGGGGCGGATCGTGGTCAGGTTTGAATATTTAATTCCCTGTAAATAAAAACAAGGCAATGGCATGCAATACTGCAAATCTATCCCGGCACTTTTCATAGCATGAGCCATTCCGTCGGCAAATGCATTACCGGTGGAAAGGTCCGTTTTCATCTCGGGTGTTTTATTATAAATATAGTTGAGCCAATCCTGCTCATAGCAGATAACTCCGGAAGATTTCAGATAGGTGGCAATATACTTCCAATACGCCGGATCAACCGCTGCATATCCCGAAATTTTATATTGTTTATGATAAGGACTGCGCGGATCAATCCACCGGCCGTGCACCACCAATGGCAATCCAATCTGATGATGAAAATAATTAAGCCCATTGGGAAATAAAAATTTATCCGCCGTATAATTCATCATGCCACCATAGCGATTCCACGCCCCGTAAGGTAATCCTTTATTTTTATGATCCGCATCCGGCCTGCCATCCGGATCATAAATGGACTTGTCATACCACCAACTGTCCAACTGCATATAACCCAGCGGGATCTCTTCCTGCCTGTATCGTTTTCGCAAGGCAAGCAAGGTACCTGCATAACCTAAAGCAGTATCATAATTGTAATAATAATCAGCACCGTTATCTGTCCAATAGCCATAATATTTCAATACATCATCTGCTTCATTGGAGGGCCGTTTTTTATCATAAAGCTTCATTAGCGTGTTGCCCCACAAGTTCCATGAGCTGCCAATGCCTTTATCAACTACAAGAATGGTTTTATGGGAAAAATCTTTAGGAAGATTTCTTAATTCAGGCACTAATCCGCTGGCAATGGAATCTGTTCCGTTTCCCATCATTTTGGATACCATAAAATCCGAAGCGGGAGAAATTATAAAGGCTTCATCATGGTCATTAAAGAACAGCCAGGGAGTTGATATCTGACTGAGCCTAAACTGATGCGGTGCAAAAACTTCATTTTCATAGCTGAAAGGATGCATAGATTGCGGAAATTTGGTGAATAGAGGAAAAACGGCGCCTATATGTTTTGCGCCAAGTGGAACAGTCAGTGAAAATATTACCGCAGGAATGTTTTCATAATAACGAATGCCGCCTTTATATAAATTATCAGATTTCCATTGAAAGGAAATTTCTTTATAAGATCCCAGGGTATCATGCCCCCGGATAGATACCAGGTTTTGTAAGGGCTGTCCAATGCTACCACTAAAAATCCAGTCGGGATCATGATTACTTATTGTATAATTACCGGTTCGCCTGTCAACGGATACCTGTATTTCTTCCTCTGTATAGCGGGGATCATGAGGCATTGCAAAACTATTGGCGAGGCCGATGATCATCACGCCGGCCGCCATACAAAAAGCAAAAAAGATGTGTTTCATTTTTTATTTCATTTCAGAGAGTGCACAATATATAACACTTTTTGAAAAAATGCTAACGTTTGTTTTATTCTCAATAATTAAATTATTGACAATTGATATTTTTATATCTTTGAAAAATTAATTCACGTTCAAACTTGTTGCCATGTCCACTTCCCGCAGAGACTTTTTAAAATCCGGCGCTTTAGCTGTTACCGGGCTCGCTTTTATGCCGCAATATTTATTCGCAGAAAAATTCAAAAAAGAGAAGATACTCGGGCTTCAACTTTACACAGTTCGTGATGACATGCATAAAGACCCTGCAGGAACGCTGAAACAAATATCGGCTATCGGATATCAATATGTAGAGCATGCCGGATATGCTAACCGCAAGTTTTATGGCTACGCTGCAAAAGAGTTCAGAAAACTGCTGGATTCATTAAATTTAAAGATGGTTAGCGGACATGTGTCTTTCGGATTGAAGGATTGGGATTTTGCTAAGAAAGATTTTACAGACGAATGGAAATATACAGTGGATGATGCCCTTGTCGCAGGACAAAAATTTATCATCAATCCATGGATGGATGAATCAGTCCGCAAAGAGCAGGATACGCTGATGAAATTGCTGGAACTCTTTAACCGATGCGGGACATATTGTAAAAAACGCGGATTGCAATTTGGTTACCACAATCATGATTTTGAATTTAATACTTTTTTTAATAAGAAGAGACTGTATGATATCATATTGGCCAACACTAATCCTTCACTGGTAGCCCAGCAATTAGATATCGG
>SCQT01000065.1 GCA_004322015.1 Chitinophagaceae bacterium | reverse complement strand
AAAAAATGCGGATATTTTCTTATTTCCAAGGATCGGTTTATATAAAAATTCCATTTCTCAAAAATAATTTTAGTAATATAGCACCTTGTTTAAAAATCCTTTAAGTCCTTTTTAAAACGCCAGTTTATGAATTCATCCGTCCGTTTTCGTCTTTCTGCTATGATGTTCCTCGAATTTTTTATCTGGGGAGCCTGGTTTGTCACCATGGGCACCTATCTTCTGCAATCTCCGGATAAAGGGGGTCTGGGCGCTACCGCAGTGGAGGTAGGTGTGGCCTTTGCCACCCAGTCTATTGGCGCTATTATCGCTCCCTTTATTGTAGGGCTTATTGCGGATAAATTTTTCTCTGCCCAGAAGATTCTGGGTGTATTGCATCTTGCGGGGGCGGTATTAATGTGGTTTGCAGCCATTGCAGGCAATTTTAATACCTTTTATATGCTGATCCTGATATACATGATCCTTTATATGCCTACCCTGGCATTGGTGAATTCCATTTCCATGCGGCAGATGTCTGATCCTGAAAGAGAATTTCCCTTTATCCGGGTGTTGGGAACCATCGGCTGGATCCTGGCAGGATTGATCATCATGTTCCTGAACTGGGGTGATAGCGGGCACCTGGAGCTTACTTTTAAAATGGCAGCCATTGCCTCTTTTATATTAGGGATTTACAGCTTCTCGCTGCCGGCTACTTTGCCGCTGAAGAGAAATGTAAAAACTTCCGTAGGAGAATTGTTAGGGTTTGATGCCATCGGATTATTAAAAGATAAAAACTACCTGATATTTTTTATTGCATCCATTGCGATATGTATTCCAACTGCTTTTTACTATGCCTTTGCCAATCCTTTCCTGAGTGAAATAGGCATGAAAGGATCTGCCGGCAAGATGACGATCGGGCAGGGATTTGAAGTCATCTTCATGCTGTTGATGCCGTTCTTCTTTAAAAAGTTAGGCGCTAAAAAGATGTTAGCGCTGGGTATGCTGGCATGGGCCGTGAGATATGTCTGCTTCGCTTACGGATATGCAGGCGGCAGCGGAGACATGCTTTGGATATTATTGTATGTGGGTATTGCCATTCACGGCATTTGCTATGATTATTTCTTTGTTACCGGGCAGATTTACACGGATAACCATGCCGGTAAAAAATTCCAGAGCGCCGCACAGGGCCTGATCACACTGGGGACTTATGGAATTGGATTATTAATAGGTTCTCTTATTTCGGGTGTGGTAGCACAGCGCTGGCAACTGGCCAACGGCATGCATGACTGGAAAGTCATCTGGCTGATACCGGCCGCTATTGCCATTGTGGTATTAATTCCATTCCTGTTTTTATTCCGCGAAAAAAAGACGGAAAAATTAACGCCGGTTCCAATGGAAGAAGTGTGAGGCATCATTATTCAGATAAAAACTAATTGATCATGGGAAGAAAAGTTGCTATGCTTGGCTCGGGATTCATTGCCCGTTTTTATGCGGATTCCATCCAGGGATACAGGGCAAAAGACAAAATCGTCAGCGTATATTCCAGGCGGGAAGAAAGCGCTGCAAAGTTTGCTAAAGATTATCAGATAACGCACTATACTACCTCTATGGATGAAGCAGTCAACCATCCTGATGCAGATGTAGTATGTATTTCCCTGCCCAATAATCTCCATGAGGCCGCCGTCATGGCATGTGTAAAGGCTAAGAAAGCCGTTATTTCCACGAAGCCTTTAGGAAGAAATGCAGCGGAAGCGCTGCGGATGACGCAGGCAGTTGAAGAAGCCGGTATCTTCAACGGTTACCTGGAAGACCTTTGCTATACTCCTAAATTCTTAAAAGCTTTACAAAGTATAAAAAGCCACGCGCTCGGAAGGATCCTCTGGGCCAAATCGCGTGAAACCCATCCGGGTCCGCACAGCGAATGGTTTTGGGATTTGGAGCAGGCTGGAGGCGGAGCTATGCTGGACCTGGGCTGCCACTGCGTGGAAATAGCACGCAATTATATCGGGAAAGACATCAGGCCTGTGGAGGTGATGTGCTGGGCAGACACGCAGGTAAAGCCTATCCCTGCCGAGGATCATGCCATCGGGCTGGTAAAATATGAGAACGGGGCTATCGGTCAGTTTGAAGTGAGCTGGACCTTCCGCGGCGGCATGGATCTGAGGGATGAAGTGATGGGCACGGAAGGCACCCTCTGGATCAACAATTCCCTGCGTACCGGTTTCGAGATGTTCACCACCGGCAAGAGCGAAGAGTATCTGGCAGAAAAAGCCGAAAGCAATACCGGCTGGCTTTTCCCCATAGGAGATGAGCTGCATGAATTCGGATATAATCACATGTTTGCCGATATGTTTGATTCTATTGAACGACATGCAAAGCCAAGAGAAACCTTTTATGACGGCTATGTGGTGAATGCCATTTTAGATGCTGCTTATAAATCCGCCAAAAGTAAAGTGTGGGAACCGGTCATTCTTCCAGTTTGGCGTGGGAAAGAGGGCGTCACCAAGGAATCTTCTTTTGTGGACTATGACGATCAATATTATCTTGTAAAAGAAGAAGTGACGCATTATGGCACTACCAAACTTATTCTAAAAGATAAGAAGACAGGTAAGATTGTGGAGAAGGTGAAGGAATGAAGGGTGTGGCTGGGCCGCCTGCTACCACGATTTTGAGGCAGGCGTGTTTCGGAAGATGACGGGAATGGTAACGACTATGTTAAACAAAAGCCGAGGACCGCGTTGTGAAAATGATGTACAGGCATTAAATAAGTTGCTCTTGTCTATAGCGACAGAAAGCAAGAGCTACGACGATTCAACCTATACAGATTATCAGATTGAAGATGATAGGATACATCTGCTATCTTAGCTCTTTATTTTATGAAATTGAAAAAGCAACTATTCCCCCTTTTCATCACCGTTTTTCTTGATCTTCTCGGGATGGGGATTGTCATTCCTATTGCTGCGCCCTTATTACTAAGCGCAAACGAGAAGATGCTTCCTTCTTATTTCAGTTTCGGTCAACGCTCATTTATATTGGGGTTGCTGCTTGGTATCTTTTCGGTGTTACAGTTTTTCGGAGCACCGGTCCTCGGAGCATTGGCGGATAAGTACGGGCGGAAAAGATTATTACTGCTTTCCATAGGAGGTACTTGCCTTAGCTATTTGCTATTCGCGATAGGCATAATGAGGCGCAGTATTCTTTTGTGCTTCTTCAGCAGAGCGTTAGATGGATTTACGGGTGGGAATATTTCTATTGCCATGTCAGTCATTTCAGACATCACTGAGGAAAAAGACAGAGCCAAAAACTTTGGATTAATTGGGGTGAGTTTCGGATTAGGATTTATTCTGGGCCCATTCGTCAGTGGCATACTTATGGATACCAAATTGGTGTCATGGTTTAATTATACAACTCCGTATTGGTTTGCTTTCATGTTATCGTTTGTTAATGTATTAATCCTGCAATTCTTATTGAAAGAAACCCTTATCGTAAAAAGTGAAGCACCGATAAAATTATTTACGGGGGTTAGAAATCTTAGGAATGCGTTCAAGACACAGAAAACACGATCATTATTTATTACACTCTTTATGGTAGTATTTGGGTTTAATTTCTTCACACAATTTTTTCAAGTGTTCCTGATTTATAAGTTTAGCTTCTCTGCATCGAATATCGCTTACCTCTTTGCTTATATTGGATTATGGCTTGCTTTTTCACAAGGGGTTGTTAATCCTTCTTTAAGCAGGAGATATAACCCCCAATTTTTAGTAAGTTGGAGTACTTTGATTTGTGCATTGACTTTTCCCTTCTTATTACTCCCGGGTGAATCGTGGTGGATATACCTGATTGTGCCTTTTGTTGCACTTTTTAATGGAATCAATACACCCAATCTCGCAGCGGTGATCTCATTTCAGGCAGATGCTACGAAGCAAGGTGCAATTCTTGGCATCAGGCAATCTATTTTATCAATAGCAATGGCTATTCCTCCGATTATTGCGGGAATAATTACATTTTTAAATATCAATTTGTCAATTTGGGCAGCTGCCTTTTTTACATTCATGGGTTGGATCACTTTCCAGTTCGTTTTCTTAAGGCATGGGAAAAGATAATCTCATGCGTCATCCTCACTCAGTTTATTTGTAGGCCAATTGTAAAGTGCTCAGAGTACCAAAATTGTCTTCATTTTAAAAATAATGTTGCTTCACTACAACCTCATTCTAGTGTCATGTCAAAAATAATGCGTCGTATTTCCCACTAAGGCACAAAGTCCACTATGACTTTTCTCTGTGTATTCCCCGTGGCTTTATGGGATAATTGTCATGCGTCATTTTAAAGTTGACTTAACACCAGTTTACTTGTCCAATAACAGTTTACTTGTAAACAAAGTAATTTATTGTCAGTGCCCCTGCCGCTATCAACAACCCAAAAAACTCTCTTGTATTTTCAATCCAGGGCTTAGTGGCCTGCATGGTAGCTGCGATATTCTGCATGCGATATTTGATTATCCAGTCTAATACGCCGTCTTTTGTAAAAATACGCTGGATAGCATAGATAAGATAAATGGCGATGGCTATCAAGTAAGCTATCGGAAAATAATAGCCGAATACAGCAGCACCACAGCATAAAGCTGCGAACAGGTATATGCTGACCCATAGCCATGCGTCAGGATCATTCAGGTTTAAATATGAAAACCATAAGAAGGCAAGACACAGAATGATATTTAAAATAACCATTACTATAGACATAGATAGAATATGTTTTGCAAAAAAATTTTTCAATAAGGCCAAAAGTACATAAAATGTTTTCTTTGTATTAATTTTATAGCCAGAAAATAGTAATATGAATTACGATTTCGATGTGATAGCCATGCAAAGGATGTTAGAAGATAGACTTGTAAGAGTTATATCGAGAGAAGAGTGGAGCTCCCTCCAACAAAGGCTCAGTCAGTTTCAGAAAGAGAAGAAAGCCGGCTCTTTCAATCTTACTTTTGTATTGATGCCACGGTTGATTAAAAAGTGTATAGTTCCATATGATAGGAAGTCGGATCAAGGCTTGAAAGATATTCGCCATGGCTTTTGTATTCAAAATTGGGAAGTCAGCCGGTTAGCCAGATCCTGGTGGCTATTACATTGGGTTACGGAAGATAAAATTGAGTACTTTAAGCAAATAAACAGCCTTTTTAGATCAGCAGAGGTGAACGAACAGGTTGCTTTATATGGATCGCTCCCGTTATTCGCTTATCCAGATGAATTCCGTTTGTGCGCTGCTGAAGGGTTACGGACGAATATCAGACAGGTATTTGAGTCTATAGCATTGAATAATCCTTATCCTGCTGATTATTTGGATGAAGCTGCATGGAACCAGATGGTACTAAAATCTTTTTTTATGAATGTAGCGGTTAACCAGATTATTGGGCTTGACCAAAGAGCTAACGGAACACTTGCTTACATTTTGTCTGATTATGCACATGAACGATGGTCCGCTAACAGATCCGTGAGTCCATTACTTTGGCGGCCTGTAGGTAAGTTCTTAGATGAAAGATTATTTCCCGATATAGAAAAGCTATTCCAATCAGAACATGAATCAGACAAAAAGGCTGCCGCATTAGCTTGTGCACAAAGCAGTTTTCAGCTTGCTAAAGAATGGTTGCAGCGAAATAATGAAATGAATGAGCAGATTATGGAGGGAGCCCTGACTTGGGAGAGCTTAGAAGAGACTTTGTTACAAGGATAATCTATGGATATTTTTGAATCAGCGTAACTGCTCTTATATATATATTCTGTCAAAGGGATGGAAACATGGTATCAGGAGCCAACAATGAAAAAGAATTTGAATATTTTTGCCGCGAATGAAAGGTTTTATAATTGAAGTATATTTCCTTCGGGAAGAAAATTAATTTTTATGCCTAATTATCTCAATATTATAAAGGGAATGAAATTTTTCGATCCGCACATACACATGACTTCACGTACAACGGACGATTATCAGGAGATGGCCGCTGCCGGCATTGTAGCCTTAATAGAACCTGCTTTTTGGTTGGGGCAGCCGCGTACAGGGGTGGATACTTTTCGTGACTATTATAGTAGTCTGGTGGGTTGGGAACGGTTCCGGGCATCCCAGTTTGGAATTAAACATTATTGTACTATTGGTTTAAATTCGAAGGAAGCCAATAATGAATCCCTTGCGGAACAAGTATTGGATATATTACCATTGTTTCTTCTAAAAGAAGGTGTCGTCGGCGTAGGGGAAATTGGCTTTGATGACCGGACCGTTTTGGAAGAAAAATTTTACCGCGCTCAACTGGAACTGGCAAAGGAATCCAATTTACCCGTGCAGGTTCATACGCCACATCGGGATAAGAAAAACGGGACTATTCGTAGTATGGAAATAGCATTGGAACACGGATTGGATCCTAAGATGGTAATCGTGGATCATAATAATGAGGAAACAGTTAAAGATGTGTTGGATAGAGGATTTTGGGCAGGGTTTACTATTTACCCGTTTACCAAAATGAGTAATAAACGGATGGTCGAAATCGTCAAACAATATGGGAGTAGAAAGATAATGGTTAATTCGGCGGCGGACTGGGGAATCAGCGATCCACTTGCTGTGCCTAAGACTGCGGCTTTAATGGTGGAAAGCGGCATTAAAGTCGAGGACGTTTTACTTGTTACTTACCGGAATGCCATAGATGCCTTTAGTCAAAGTGGACAAATCAAAGAGAGTGATTTTATTACAACTAATAGTGTGGATCAGAGTCAAAAGTATGAAGGCAGCTCAATATTGCGAGGAGAACAAAACCCAGTATATGTGAAATCCTCTCTTATAATTGAATAGCTCTTGGATCGCCGATTACAAGCATATTTGCGTCTTACCAGACCTGCCAATCTATTAACAGCTATTTCTGATATCTGGGCAGGGGCAGCTCTTTCAGGTTATTTTCTAATAAAGGACTATGTTGCATGGCCATTAGTTTTGTTAAGTCTTTCTTCGGTCTTATTATATGCCGGGGGGGTTGTAATGAATGATGTCTTTGATGCAAAAATTGATGCTATAGAAAGGCCGGGGAGACCGATACCCTTCAATCTTGTATCTCGTACATCTGCAACCGTGTTTGGTATCAGCCTGTTCGTTTTAGGGATAATAACAGCAACGTTTACGAGCACAATTAGCGGAATTTTGTCCTTATTTATTGCGATGGCAGCTATTATTTACGATGGTTGGACTAAGCACCACACAGTATGGGGGCCGTTTAATATGGGATTATGCCGGGGGGTGAATCTACTTTTAGGTATGAGCATTCTCTCTCTTCAACAAAATCCTATGTTATTGATAGCGATAGTGCCTGTGATTTATATAGGAGCTATAACTCTTATAAGCAGGGGAGAGGTGCAAGGTGGAAGTCGGTTTACGTTATGGACCGCACTAATATTTTATATCATTGTTATCGCGGCAATTATATTAGTAGGTGTTATCAAATCCCGAATTCTACCTAGTGTAATTTTTATTATCCTTTTTATCCTATTTATTTTTCCTCATCTGATGCTGGCAATAAAAGATCCAACAGGCAGACGGATCGGTAAAGCGGTTAAGTCCGGGGTTTTAGGTATTATTCTAATGAATGCAGCCTGGGTGGCTGTTGGATTCGGTTGGGAATGGGCTTTAATTACTGCTTCGTTATTACCCATTTCTATGATTATTTCCATCTATTTTGAGGTCACCTGAGGCATCAAAATTTAATATTTCACAGATAGGTAATGTGGTTAAGTTACTCTTCCTTCACCGAAGAATTCAAAAAATTTTTGGTTTTTAAAAATAATGAATTACTTTTGGGTACGTACCCGTTATTCTTTTACTTAAAATACTTTAGTATGTCAATAGCTTACGATCGCAGGAAATTCATAAAAAATGCTTCTCTTACGAGCCTAGGGCTTGGATTGTCAATGTCTAGTTTGTCTGCACTGGGTAATAATAAGATAGATAAAGGGAAACGTGTAGGTATAATCGGGCTAGACACGTCACACGCAGTGGCTTTCACCGAAACCCTAAATACAGAAGGGACTAATGCTTTTTTTGGGTATAAGGTAGTGGCGGCATATCCGAAAGGGAGCTTAGATATTGAATCTTCTGTAGAGCGCATTCCCAAATATACTGAAGACGTAAAAAAGATGGGCGTTGAGATTGTAAATAGTATATCTGATTTGTTGAAAAAAGTGGATGTTGTATTATTGGAAACCAATGATGGGAGACGTCACCTGGAGCAAGCTATTCCTGTAATTAAAGCCAGAAAAAGGGTCTTTATAGACAAGCCTATAGCGGCTTCGTTGGCCGATGCAATAACAATCTTTAATATCGCAAAGCATTTCGATGTACCAATATTTTCTTCTTCTTCACTGAGGTTCATGTCTAGTGCGCAGGAGGTAGCGCGAGGGAAAATTGGTAAGGTACTGGGGGCTGATGTGTATTCCCCATGTGCAATAGAACAGACTCATCCTGACTTTTTCTGGTACGGAATCCATGGTGTAGAACTTCTTTATACTATAATGGGAATTGGTTGTCAGGAATTGGTTCGTATTCACACCGATGATACTGATGTGGCAGTAGGAACCTGGGATGATGGTCGTATTGGGACTTTTAGAGGCACACGTACTGGTGTACATACATATGGAGGGACTGCTTATGGAGAGAATAAGGACTCGGTTTTAGGTCCTTTTGAGGGATATGAGCCTTTATTAAAGGAAATTATCCAGTTCTTTGAAACGGGAATTCCGCCAGTGAAGGCTGAGGATACGCTGGAGATATATGCTTTTATGGAAGCGGCTGATGAAAGCAGGCTTATAGAAGGCGGTAAGGTAAGTCTTGAAGAGATTCAAAAACGAGCACAGGAGGAAGCCTATCAAAAGCTCACAAACCTCATTTGAACACACACCTTCTTTAAATAATTTGTGTCCGTTAATTGGATTACCATGAGGATAGTATAATAAATATGTTATCTATAATGAAATTTACCAGTAAACGATTTTAAAATTTTATATTATGGGCAAATCAAGAAGAGACTTTATCAAAAAAACGATGACAGCTTCTGCAGTAGTTTCATTAGGTGGGATATTACCGAGTTTTAACGCTAAAAGTTATGGAAATATATTGGGGGCCAACGATCGTGTTAAAGTTGGAATCATGGGTGTACATGCGAGAGGGCTTGCGTTAGCAGAAAATTATGCCCGACAAAAAAACTGCGAAATAATTTCAATCAGTGATGTTAATGTAGGCTATATGAACAAATGCATTGGTGTGGTTGAAAAAATACAAGGTTCAAGTCCTAAGCCTATAGGAGATTTTAGAAAAGCGTTAGAGAATAAGGACCTGGAAGCAATGATTATCGCCACTCCTGATCATTGGCACACCCCCGCGGCCATTTTAGCGTGTAAAGCAGGGAAGCATGTATACGTGGAAAAACCTTGCGCTCACAATCCTAAGGAAGGGGAGCTTTTAGTCGCTGCTGCCAGAAAGTATAACCGAAAAGTGCAGATGGGCTCACAAAGGCGTTCCTGGCCCAATGTCATTGAAGCTATTCAATCTCTGCATGAAGGGGTTATCGGCCGAGTTTATTTTGCCAAAGGATGGTACACTAACAACCGCCCTACAATTGGTATTGGAGAAACAGCGGGTATTCCCTCGGGATTTAATTACGACTTATGGCAAGGTCCAGCCCCAAGGCAGCCGTATAAAGATAATATACAACCTTACAATTGGCATTGGTTTTGGAATTGGGGAACAGGAGAAGCGGGAAACAATGGAACCCATTTTGTGGATATAATGCGATGGGGATTAAATTGTTCATTCTCCTCAAATGTGCGTTCATCGGGGGGACGTTACCGCTATGAAGATGATTGGCAAACTCCAGACACGCAAGTCATTACCTGGGAATTCCCCAATAACACTTTTATGGAATGGGAAAGCCGGAGCTGTAATGGGCGAACCATTGAAGGCTCTAGTGTAGGAGCAGCCTTCTACGGAGAAAAAGGAACTCTGGTATTAGATGGTAGTAATGCCTATAAGATATATGACTTGGACAATAAACTATTAAAAGATGTAAAGAATGACATATCAATAAAAATACATAGCACCGTTAGTCCCTCTCAAGCGTTGGATGCATTACACATTCAAAATTTCCTTAAAGGTATCCGTGAAGGAGTATCACTCAATGCCGAAATTGAAAAGGGATATCGAAGCACTCTCCTCATTTTATTAGGCAATATCGCTTTTCGGACAGGAAGTGTTTCTTTTAATACTAACCCGCAGGATGGACATATCCTTGACAATGATATAGCTAACAAATACTGGAGCAGGAGGTATCAACCAGGGTGGGAGCCATCAGTTTAAATCCTTAATTATAAAATGATTTCGTGAATATAACACTTGATAAAACGGATTCCTTTGTTATAATTCTTTTTTTTCTCGGAATGGTGGTTATAGGTATTTGGTCTTATTTTAAAAGTAGGAACTCAGAGGATTATTTTGTGGCTGGAGGTAAGTTACCCTGGTGGCTTGCCGGGATTTCGCACCATGTTTCGGGTCATAGCGGAGCCGTATTTGTTGCTTATGCTGCCGTTGCATATACTCATGGATTTACAATGTACATGTGGTGGGCGTTTCCGGTTGGAATTGTAGTTATTGCCACAGCTAATATTTTTCCTGTATATTGGTGTAGGTTACGAAGAAACTATCATATACAATCTCCATTAGAATATTTAAAGATACGATATAATTTATTCACTCAGCAGATTATCGCATGGTCGGGTGCCTTACTTAAAATATTTGACGTGGGCGCAAAATGGGCAGCAATAGGAGTTTTGCTTCATGTGGTCGCCGGTATTCCGATGACTGAAGGTATTCTGATTTCCGGAGTGGTAACCATCATTTATGTAACGATTGGTGGTCTTTGGGGAGTGATTATAACGGATTTTATTCAGTTCATAGTGCAAGTAGTGGGAGGAATGGTTATGTTTGTTTTGGTAGTGAGAAAGTTAGGAGGAATAGGATCTCTCATCAGTATGTGGAATAAGCTACCTCCTGGCCATGATGATTTATTTAACTCACCTTACACAGCGGGTTTTGTTGGTGTTATGCTTTTTCTGTATTTCTTAAGTTATAATGGGGGTAGCTGGAGTCTGGCAACCCGCTATATTTCTTCACCTTCAGAGCAAGCCGCTTCTAAGGCAGCAAAATTATCGGGGATATTATATCTTATATGGCCTTTAATTTTATTTTTCCCTATGTGGGCGGCGCCATTAATTTTACCTAATTTAAAGACCCCTTCTGAATCATATGGTTGGTTGATGTTGAAAATATTACCTACGGGATTAATAGGATTAGTAATAGCGTCATTATTTGCCGCCACCATGGGGATGACGTCTTCAGATGTGAATACCGTGTCGGCTGTGATCACTCGAGATATATTACCCGTACTCTCTAAAAAGTTCAAGCAAGATAGGAAAGCCTTACTAACCGCCAGGATAACTACATCTATATTTACTGCGGCAACACTCATTGTTGCTCTCAACTATGAACACTTCGGAGGTGTATTAGGGCTTATCGTAAACTGGTTTGCCGCCTTAATGGGGCCGACAGCATTACCCCTTTTGTTGGGTATGTTGCCAATTTTTAAATTTTGTGACTCTCGAGCAGCTATCCTATCTATTCTCGCTGGCATAGTTACTTTTATTGCTACTAAAGATATAGTGTTTCATAGTCTGGCATTAAGTGTCGGGCTACCTACAATGGTATCCGCAGTTATTTTTATAGGCGTCGGGTCATTAACGAAAGCAACTCCTGTAAGGGTAATAAATTTATTATCATCTTTAAAGGGAAAGGAGGTTTAATCTTAATAGTATGAAAAGTGTTGAGACGAACATATTACAATGGGATGAGGAACAAGAGAATTACATAGCACCCGGACTTGTTGATTTGCAGGTAAATGGCATAGGAGGAGTAGATTTTAATGATTTAAAGTTAACAAGCGGCGAGGTATTAAAGGCAACGAGGTATTTGCTTAGCAGAGGAGTAACTACGTTCTTTCCAACCATCATTACCAATTCAGACGAAAATATTTTGACTCTTATTCATAACATAATACAGGCATGTGATTCGTATCCAATAGTAAAAGAGACGATAAGTGGAATCCATTTAGAAGGTCCTTTTATATCGCCAATAGAAGGAGCGAGAGGTGCACATCATTCTCGGTATATTAAGTCGCCCGATTGGGCGTTAATACAGCGACTCCAAGAGGCGGCCAGGGGAAAAATAAAAATAGTTACCATAGCCCCTGAATGGGACAATGCATGCGAATTCATCACGAAATGTAGAGAGAACAACATGCTGGTCTCTATGGGGCATTCTCTGGCGGAAACACAGCAGATCGTGAAAGCCATAGAGGCAGGGATGACACTTTCCACACATCTGGGAAACGGTGTACCACTGCTAATAAGGCGACACCCTAATATGATATGGGACCAATTAGCTAATGATGAACTTTATACTATGATCATCACCGATGGGCATCATATCCCCGATTCCTTTATCAAAGTGGTAACAAAAATCAAAGGAGAAAAAACCATTATAGTAAGTGACGCCACATGCTTTGCCGGGCTACCTGCCGGCGAGTATGAAAGCACCATTGGAGGCCGGGTAATATTAGAATCACAAAAAAGGCTGTCAATAAAAGGGGCCGGTGGACTATTAGCCGGCGCGGCTAAGGACTTACTGGAAGACGTGGAAACAATAGTAAATCATAAGTTAGCTACATTAAGTGAGGCGTGGAAGATGGCTTCAATTAATGTAACAGATATGTTAAAGAAATATTTCCCTGATTTAGTGAACGAAGATAACGATAAAGTAATATTCAAGATAGAGGCCGGCGGAATTAAAGTTCAAAACGTAATAAAGAACGGGAAAACAGTTTATTGACTTAAATAATAAGGCAACTTCAGTAGTTTGTTTGTATTTTAAACAGGGTATAATGGCCTTATTTTTCATTCAATAAAATTCCGGATTAAATAATGGTCAAAAATAACTTTGAGTTGAATTCTTAATCATAAATCTAAAGAATAAACTTAATAACAATGAATAATCCCCAATTTGGATTTGGCATCATAGGAGCAGGAATGATTGCGCATTTTCATGCAAAAGCTATCAAAGAAATAAGAAACGCTAAGCTTGAAATGATTTATGATTCTAATAAATACCATGCCGACGAATTTGCACATCAATTTTCCTGTAAATCATGTAACTCTTTGGAAGAAATGCTATCTAATCCCCAAATAGAAATTATATGCATCTGCACCCCTTCGGGGGCTCATCTTGAACCAGCAAGGTCAGTTATAGCAGCAGGAAAAAACTGTTTAATTGAAAAGCCTTTAGAAATTACTGTGGAACGATGTGAAAAAATAATACAAGCCGCAAGGCAGGCCAATGTAAAAACAGGCGTTGTTTTCCCTTCGCGCTTTTATAAGGCTGAAAAGCAGTTAAAGGAGGCAATTAACAAAAAAAGATTTGGTAATCTGGTGCTGGGTGACGCATACGTGAAATGGTACCGATCGTTAGAGTATTATAAATCTGGATCCTGGAGAGGTACCTGGAAATTAGATGGAGGAGGGGCTCTTATGAACCAAGGAGTTCATTCAGTTGACTTATTACAGTGGTATATGGGACCCATAGCCTCAGTTCAGGCGATAAGCGCCAATAGATTGCATAACAATATCGAGGTAGAGGATACTGTAGTATGTGCTATCCAATTTGCTAATGGGGCTTTAGGTTCAATTGAATGTTCGACAGCAGCTTTCCCTGGAACCTTAAAACGGATTGAAATTAGGGGAACCGAAGGCAGTGCTGTCTTAGAGGAAGATAAACTTATTGAGTGGAATTTCAGGGAGAAGAGTGAAGAAGATGAAAGTATAGTAATTGCAATGAAAGATGAGCATTTTTCCTTAGGAGGCGTTTCAGACCCTGCTGACATTAGTTATAAAGGTCATCAATGGCAGATTGAAGATATGATGCATGCCATTGAGGCTGGGGACGACCCTTCTATAACTGCTGATGAGGGGAAAAAATCAGTAGCTATCATTGAGGCTATTTACAAAAGTGCAAAAACAGGGGCAAAGATTATATTGGAACAAAATAAAGTAAAGTAAACAATGGAAGAATCTAAGGAATTTACAATTGACAATCTTAGGGTAAAGATGTTTGAGGATAGAAATACTATGGGTATGAGAGCGGCAGTAGATGTTGCGGGTAAGATGAGGGAATTACTGAAAAAGAAGGACCATATAAATATGATTTTCGCTGCTGCTCCTTCTCAAAATGAATTCCTGGCGGCTTTATCACAACAACAACAGGTCAACTGGGAGCGTGTAAACGCATTTCATATGGATGAATATGTCGGATTAGGCGCCAATCATCCGCAGCGATTTAGTAATTTTTTAAAAGATAGAATTTTTGCTAAAGTGAAGTTTAACAAGGTATATTATTTAGTTCCGGACGAAAAGGATCCTGAAAAAAGCTGTAGAAGCTACACGAAGTTACTTCGTCAATTTCCGGCGGATATCGTTTGTATGGGTATTGGCGAAAATACGCATATAGCTTTTAATGATCCATCTGTTGCTAATTTTAATGATCCGGAATTGGTAAAATTGGTTCAGCTCGACGAGGTTTCACGCCTGCAACAAGTACATGATGGATGTTTTGATGATATTGAAGATGTCCCTAAAACTGCTATTACTTTGACTGTACCCGCCCTTATGAATTCGAAATATATTTATTGCGTCGTTCCCGGAAAAAATAAAGCTGAGGCGGTGTATCATACAGTCAATGAGGAAATAAGTAAAAAATATCCATCAACCTCATTACGTAACCACCGGAATGCCATATTATATTTAGATAAAGACAGTTCTATTGAACTTTTAAAAAATAAGAGTTATGTTTAAAAAACATTCTTTATTGATTTTCTCTTTATGGATGATTAATTCAGTACTTATGGAGTCTCATATTGACGCGCAAACAATTAATGACAGAAGTCAAAACAAGTTTAGTCTCATCGTACTGGCCCCTGCTCATTTTCATGCAGTTCTATTACAAAAAGTGATGTATCCACAAATTGATCCGGTGGTACATGTCTATGCCCCGAAAGGAGAAGGGGTTAATGAATATTTAAAGTTCATTAATCAGTACAATAACAGAATAAACGATCCAACTCATTGGATCGAGGATATATATGAAGGCCCTGATTATCTGCGAAAAATGTTAAAAGGGAAGTCTGTGCCTAATAAATCTATAGTAATCATTGCCGGGAACAATCGAAAGAAGGAGGAATATATAACAAAAACGATAGATGCCGGTATGAATGTACTAGCCGACAAACCTATGGTTATCACAACATCAGGATTTAAACAACTACAGAATGATTTCGAAATTTCACAAAAAAGACATTTATTGCTTTATGATATTATGACAGAGCGGTATGCTTTGACAAACATTCTTCAGAAAGAGTTTCTGCACGATCCTGATATTTTTGGGCATTTGAAGAAAGGTACTCCGGAAAATCCATCTGTTATTTTCAAAAGTGTACATTACTTTTATAAAGAAGTTTCGGGACAACCACTTATTCGCCCAACCTGGTATTTTGATGTGCATCAACAAGGAGAAGGGATTGTTGATGTCACCACTCATTTAATTGACCTGATCCAATGGGAATGTTTCCCTAAGACAATTTTTAACCTTGCAAAAGATGTCAAAATAATATCTGCCAGGCATTGGCCTACGCGACTTAGTCTGAAGCAATTCTCAAAAGTGACAGGCGCTGATAGTTTTCCTCCTTTTCTAAACGAAGAGATAAAGAATGGGGATTTGTACGTCTTTGCCAATGGTGAGATCCGCTATACCCTAAAAGGGATATATACAGAAGTAAAGGAGGAATGGAAGTATGTTGCTCCTAAAGGAAGCGGGGATAGCTTTTATTCTGAAATTAACGGTACTAAAGCAAGCCTAATTATATATCAGGATAAGGCCCAAAACTATATTCCAACTTTATATATTAAGCCTGTAGACATAAAAGATAAAAAATGGGAAGATTTTCTTATCAATGGTTTTAACAAAATCCAGAAGTCTTATCCTGGTATAACATTAGACAAACAGGGGGATAGCATTAAGGTAGTAATTCCTAAAAATTATACTACAAGCGGAGAGGATCAATTTTCCTCTGTCGTTAAGAAATATCTACAATATTTAGAAGCCGGCTCTATGCCAGCATGGGAGAAATCTTTTATGCTCACAAAGTATTATATTACCACTTCGGCATTAAAAATGGCAAATTCGGGTAAGTAAGAATTTCTATAATGTTTATTAGCAGTCAAAAGAATGCCCAAACAGTTATTTTAAGAGATTATTTATAAAAGGTTTGCTTTTTTGGCAGTAGCGAATTGGGAATCGTTCGTTACTAAATTTGAACATAGGAAATATTAAGAGACTTTTTTAAAAAAAGATTTGGATATTATAAAGGTGTGTTGTATATTTGAGACCGGTAACGTTACCTATAATTTATCCTTATTACAAAGTTTAAAAAGTGGCCGCTTAAGTAACTGTAGGGATGGTAGAAGTGAAGGCTGTGCCCCTACTTAATATCATTAAGAATCTTTAGTAATATTAAATCTTGACTTGGTTCCCTCTATTAAAAGGACTTAAGAGTTGCTCTATTTTAGCCGTGGCAGGAATATGGAGTTCGGGGAAATTGGGTCTATGCAACAAGAGGATATAAAGAATCAATATCAATTAAGCTAGTATTTTAGAGAAATAATATTTTTCTCATGGAAAGATTGTTTTCATTTGAACGGACAAAATCAGGTTATGCTTTTTAAAAAATTAAAACATTTTAAGATGAGATTTCTTTTTACAAAAAAAGCGAGGCTATCATGTCTTCTTCTGCTTTCGACTTCTGTCATTGAGGCACAGTCTATCACAGGAACTGTTCGTTCACAAGCAGATAATCGGGCGTTGCCTGGTGTGACTGTGGAGGTTAAAGGATCTCTTAATGGTACTATTACGGGTGCCAATGGTGAATATAAACTGTCTAATATAAAGCCGGGCGATTCCCTATCCTTTTCCAGCATTGGTTACGAGAAGCGAGCAATTAGCGTGGGAGATAAGAAAGTAATAAATGCTCTATTGATACCAACTGCCTCTTCGCTGGAACAGATTGTTGTGATAGGATATGGCACTGTAAAGAAGAAGGATCTAACGGGATCTATTACACGGGTTAACATGAAAGGAGTCGCTAATAATGCAAACGTTAATTTAATGGAAAGCCTTGCCGGCACTGTGGCCGGACTAAACATAGATCAAGGAGGAGGTGCATCAGCCAGTTCTACTTTTTCAATAAGAGGACAAACTACATTATCTGGCTCCACGCGGCCTTTGATCGTTTTGGATGGAGCAATCTATTATGGCAATATAAATGATATTAATCCGTATGATATTGAATCAGTAGATGTTTTGAAAGGCGCTAGTGCGGCAGCCGTCTATGGGAGGAGATCTGCCAACGGAGTAATAATAATTAATACCAAAAAGGGGAAAGTCGGAAAGCCTGTAATTTCTCTTAATATGTATGCAGGGGTCCAGGGGATGACTAACAATCCAGTTAAAGTAATGGATGGCAACCAATTTGCGACCAGGTTGCTTGACTATTCCTGGGAGAGAAAAGTATATAACTGGTACTCAACCAATCCTAAAAGTGATGTGGGGAGGCCGGTACGTCCTGATGCATCCAACCGGGACACAGTAGCTTCTTTTTTAAGAACGCCTGAAGAAAAAGCAAACTATTTAGCTGGAAAGGAAACCAACTGGATTAAGGAGGTCCTACGTAGAGCGCCTATGCGGAATTATGATATAAGCCTGTCAGGCGCGTCTGATAATGGATTAAGCTATTATTTGTCCGGTTCATTTACGGATATAAAGGGAATTCAAAAGAATGACCAGTTTAAGAGGACAACTGTACATAGTAATTTAGTTGACAAAGTAACGAACTGGTTAGAAGTCGGTTTGGACGCCACTTACAGTTATAGGGATGCATCAGGCATTCCAGCGAGCCTTTCGGCAGCCAGGGTTGCAAGCCCCTTACAGCTAAACAATCCGCTTGGATCCCCTGATTATCAGATTTATCTCGGCGGTGAATTGTATCAGCCATATCCACTCGTTTATATGTATGCAGACAATTCAAATATAAGTACTAACCTGTTTTCTATTGGCACCGTTAATATAAATATACCCTGGATTAGCGGCCTAAAGTTTACTTTACGGTATTCTCGTTCGCAATTAACCCAGAATAATAATTCTTTTTATAGCAGTGAGACGATTAACGGAGTAAATAACAATGGACAAGGCATTAAAAACCCAAGCGAATCTATCGACTGGATTTTGGATAACATTCTCAATTATTCCCACACATTCGGTAACCATCAGATTGACGCCACCTTCTTATTTAGCAGGGAAAAGGGCTTCGGTAATTCATCTTCTGCTTCCGCTACTGATTTTGGTATCCAGAACCTGGGATTTAATGATTTAGGGCTGGGTCAGTTTCCTGTGGCTTCCTCAAGCGCTTACGAAAATAATGGACTTTCCTTTATGGGGAGGATAAATTATTTCTATAAATCAAAATACTTGCTCACTGCCACTATTCGCAAAGATGGTTATTCGGGGTTTTCTCCTAATCATAAATGGGCAACTTTCCCTTCTGTAGCAGCCGGATGGGTCTTAACTGAAGAACCCTTTTTAAGAGATAAAGGATTTTACCTTAAGTTAAGGCTCTCTTACGGATTAAATGGCAACCAGGGAATAGGGGAATATGCCAGTTTCTCACAAATGGGTATATCCGATTATAATTTCAACTCTCAGACAGCAATAGGAATTTATCCAATCACATTAGGGAATAATGATTTAACATGGGAAAAGACAAGTGCTACAAATATAGGTGCGGATTTCAGCTTCTTAAAGGACAGACTTTCCGGATCTGTTGATCTCTACACTGGTAAAACGAAAGATGTATTAGTACAGAGACAGATACCAAGGGCATCCGGGTATGCATCTGTTTGGTCAAATATTGGAATAATTGGGAACAAAGGCATTGAGATAGATGCCAACAGTCAGAATATTAAAGGGCGTTTCAATTGGACAACTACCTTTACTTTTTCCTTAAACAGAAATAAGATCCTTCAATTATACGGGAAGGGCGGAAATACGGATATCGGCAACTCTTGGTTCGTGGGAGAGCCAATTCAATCTTTATATGATTATAAGATCTTAGGAGTTTGGCAAGAGAATGATCTTTTTAATGGTGATATATATAAGGGATGGTCTCCAGGGGAATTTAAGTATGCTGATTTAAATCATGATGGAAAAATAGATCCGGTAAATGATAGGGAAATAATCGGATATGCTGTTCCAAGTTATAGGTTTAGTATCGGTAATACACTCTCATTTAAGGGTTTTTCTCTTACCATATTTATTAATTCTATTCAGGGAGGGAAAAGATATTACCTGGCTGATAATTCTGCTATGCTCAATCCAGCCTATAATTTTTCATTCAGGATGAATACCCCCGCGATAAACCCTTACTGGAGACCGGATAAGCCCACTAAGAATACAACTGCGATCTATAATACCCCCCCCGTTGAGAGTGGTATTTACCAAAGCAGGAGTTTTGTGCGACTTCAAGATATTTCCTTAAGTTATTCATTCCCAGGTACAGTAATCCATAAGGCAAACATTCAGAATGCAGAAGTCTATATTTCCAGTAAAGACCCTTACGTATGGACAAAATGGCAAGGGTGGGACCCGGAGACAGGGACTAGTGACATCCCACTTATGAGAAATATCATTTTAGGACTTAGGTTAAGTTTCTGAAAACCTCTAATATAGAAATTAATTTAAATGTTTTTAAAACTTTATGTTATGCTCAGAAATATTCTAAGATTGAGACATTTTTCATTGCTTGCAATTGTCTTGACAGGCATTACATTTCTATCTGAATCGTGTAATAAACTCCTCGATGAGAAGCCCCTTAGCTTTCTTACACCGGTGAATGCCTATGCTAGTGAGGCTGGGGTTGAGCAGGGAATAAATGCAATATATAGCAGGGTTGCCTATCATTATTATTCATTTTCAGATTTTGCAGTAATGATGTGGTCAACCCTGGGTTCAGATGAAGGTTATACGGGAGAGGATCCTTCGTTTACCGTTTATCTTAATTCGTATAAACTTATGACTCCAACATCCCGTTGGGTCGTTGCTACCTGGAACGCTGGGTACGAGATTATAAATATGTCAAATGTACTAATAGCCCAAGTAGAAAAGATGGACTCCTCTCTATTTGAAAACGGTGAAAACGGTAAAGATGAATATATCGCAGAAGCACGATTTTTCAGGGCTTGGTCTTATCGGTATCTTGTCTCAACATACGGTCCGGTACCTTTGCTTACGAAGCCAGTCCAAACCGCGAAAGTTGATTTTAAGCGTGATTCAGTACAGACTATTTATAAGCAGATGGAAGATGATTATAAGTATGCAGTAGCACATCTGCCCATACCCGGTCGAGAGGCAGCTCCCGGACGACTTACCCAAGGCCCGGCCTGGCACTATCTCGGCGAAGCATTCTTAGAAATGCACGAACCAGATTCAGCGATTTGGGCTCTTGATCATGTAGTAAACGACTATAACTATCACTTAATGACTCAGCGGTTTGGAACAAAACTTGGACACGATGTCTTTGGTGACGGAGATGCTTATTATGATCTATTTACCAATGGCAATCAGAATTTACCTGAAAATACTGAAGCAATGTGGGTTATCCAGGTAACTCCTTTTATCCAAGGAGGGGGCATTGTTGAATCTGCTTATATTTGGGGACCGCGATATTTTGATGTCGGACCCACGCCAGATGGTAAGAAACCTTTTTTGGGTACAATGTATAATGGGCGATATACCGGATATTCGGATACTCTAAGTCGGGGTACGGCTGAGTGTCGCGGTACCAATTATATTTATTATGACATATGGAATAATGATCTTGGAGATACAAGGCACGCAAATTATAATATGTTAAAACATGTTTATTGTGACAACCCGGCATCTATATATTATCGTAAGCCCATGGATGAATGGATACATGATTATGGACCCTCACGGCCGACCATGTTAGATACTACAAAAATTATTTGGCCTGCCATTCATACTAAGTTCTTGGATCCATTAAACTATCCTGATCTGCCAGCCTTAGGTGGTGCGGGGCATACCTACAAGGATTGGTATGCGTTACGTTTTGCCGAAACATTGTTGTTAAGAGCAGAGGCGTATGTTGACATAAATAGGCTGGACCTTGCCGCCGCGGATATCAATAAAGTCAGAGAAAGATCACATGCAGCTCCAGTGAGCCCGGCAGATGTCAATCTTGATTATATATTGGATGAACGGGCCAGGGAGCTTTATGGGGAAGAGTGGCGGTCAATTACTTTACGTCGTATGGGTAAATTGATTGAGAGAGTTCAAAAATACAATGATAACCCGGTTTTTCCAGGCGCTCAGATTCAGCCATATAATATTCACTGGCCTATTCCGCAACAGGAAATTGATTTAAATAGTGGTGCAAATTTTCCCCAAAATCCCGGGTATTGAGTGTCACGAACAACAAATAGTTCTTTAAGATAATGAAAGTTGATGCTGTGTAAATGATGAGAGGAGGTCTCTCAGAATCAGTCAACAGGCACTGGTTTCAAACCGCCATTATGCTGCTGTGGTCAAATGCTATGGTAGTGAGCAATAATGGAAAAGGCGCTAATAAAAGCGTCAGGTAAGTATTAAGAAGGTGA
>SCQT01000064.1 GCA_004322015.1 Chitinophagaceae bacterium | reverse complement strand
GTTGGTGTAAAATCCGGCGCAAAATTAAGGCAGTTTAGGAAGATTTGGAGATAATCTTGTCCTTTGGGAACATCAGCTTTCCCTCTCGCCTTCCATCAGCATGGCCATAGCATGTTCCATGGAACCGGCAGCAGTTACTTCACCGGCATTGACGAAAAATATTTCGTCGGCATTTTCAATGGTATTTAAACGGTGAGCAATAATCACGCATGTAGTAGCCCCGGGCAGCTTTTTCAATATCTCTTCCAATAGCTGCTCCGTCACCGTATCAATATTGGCTGTAGCTTCGTCCAAGATCAATATCTCCGGATCACGCAACACAGCCCGCATAAAAGCGATCAATTGTTTCTGTCCCAGGCTAAGCGTATTGGCGCCGGAAGTGATTTTTGTATTCAATCCGTCGTCAAATTTATCCAACAGCACATCTACATGTGCTTCTTTAAGAATAGATAATAACTGATCATCCGTGCAATCCCGGTATTTGACATTACCAAACAGAATATTTTCTTTGACTGTTCCGCTGAATAAAAAAGGTTCCTGTAGTATAAATCCGATTTTACGGCTTCGTTCTTCCTCCGAATAAGTCCGGATATCTTTTCCATCCAAAAAAACACATCCTTTTTCAGGATCATATAACCTGGCTATGAGTGATGCATTGGTAGTTTTACCACCGCCGGTCGGGCCGATAAATGCATAAGTCTTACCCCGTTGCAGGTTAAAACTCACATCACTCAATATCTCTTTTTGACCATCATAACTAAAGTATACGTTCCTGAATTCCAGTATATAATTTAATTTTCCATCCGGGGCCTGATTCCCCTCCACTGTCATATCCGATTGCAGATTCAAAATAACAGAAATCCTGTCCCAGGCTGCCAGCGCAGTCTGAAAGCTTGCCCATAAAGCTGCCAGTTGGCGTAAAGGGCTGTAGAAACGATTGGTGTAAGATAAAAAACTGATCAGGAATCCTACCGTAAATTCTCCTATGCTGATCAGATAGATTCCATACGCCAGTACAATCAACTGGGCCATATTGGTAAATAATGAATATACCGGCATCAGCAGATTATTGGCTATGCCTGCGTCAATGGATTTCCGGTAATTATCCTGGTTTACGTCATCGAATTTCTTTCTGAAGTAATCTCTCCGGTTAAAGGCAATAATAGTTTTAAAATTATCCAGACTTTCCTGGATCTCTCCGCTCATACCTCCCGTACTTTTCAGGCTGGCTGCGTTCCTGCGTTTCACCCAGGGTGAAATTAACCTGGTAAAAATCAGTATGAAAACTCCGGGTATTAATGCAGCGCCTCCGAGTATCGGATTGATACTTAATAAAAATACACCTGCACCGATCATGGTCACAATGATCACGAGAAAACGCATTAATGACTGGGAGAAAAACTGGTTAAGCTTATCCGTATCATTATTAATACGGGAAATCAAATCGCCCGCTTTATTCTGATTAAAAAAAGCGACCGGCAGTTCCTGTATTTTGTTAAAAACGGAATTCCGGAGATTATACAGCATACGTTGACCTATGGCTCCCATCAACTGGGTTTGCAGGTAATTAGCCACCAAAGCCACTATATATACGATCAGCAATATTCCTGAATAAACAAGCACACCATGCATTTGCTTCGTTTCCACATATTTATCAATAGCTATACCGATCAGCAGCGGGCCAAGCAGATTTAATCCGGAATTAATAATAATGGCTGCAAAAGCGACAAACAGGTTTTTACCTTCCCCCCCTGTCAACTGTCCTAATTTCTTCAGTACGGAAGAAGACCTGCCTTTGCCGTTCAGCGATTGTTGTATGTCATATAGATTGTAATTCATAATTACTCGTACTCCTTTGAGACCGGTATATCTGGTTATATTCAGGGCTGGATTTCAATAATTCTTTATGTGTACCTGCCGCCACCACTTCGCCTTCCATGATCAGAATAATCTGATCATAATCTTTGACTGTTTCAATAGTTTGTGTAATGGAAAGTAAAGTAATATCCGGATAATTCTTTTTTACGTTATTCAGAATCTTCTTTTCCGTCTGAATATCCACGCGGGCAGTAAATTCATCCAATAATAAGATTTTCGGATTCAATGCCAGCGCACGGGCCAGCATCACTCTTTGCTTCTGTCCGCCCGAGAGACTGGTTCCCCGTTCCGAAACCACCGTATCCAAACCTTTGGGAAGCCCATCAATAAATGCTTTCAGTTCGGCGGTGACAATTGCTTTTTCCATAGCCGCTTCCGACACTGATTTATTGAAAGCAATGTTTTCGCGTAAGCTCATATTAAAAATAATGCTGTCCTGAAAGACTAATCCAAGCTGACTATAAAAAGAATTCTTTTCGTATTCCCCAAAGTCGTGACCATCAAATCTGATAACACCCGAATCGGGTTTTATTAAACCCGTCAGCAAATAAAACAGTTGCGTCTTACCCGCGGCGGTAGGCCCGATAATAGCCGTGCCGGAGCCTCCTTTAACGGAAAAAGAAATATTTTTTAAAACAGGCTTCTCATCGTAAGATACATTGACGTTTTCCATATCTATATTGCCGCCCAATGGAGACTGAATAGTTCCGCCATCCTCCATATCTTCATGCTCCAGCACTTCCTGTATCCGCTGATACGAAGCGCTGGCCCTGGCGATCACATTACTCATAAAGCCGATCAACATGATGGGAAATATAAGTAAGGCTATGTAACTATTAAAAGCGGCAAAATCTCCCAAGGTCATGCTCCCTGATATTACAAAATGCCCACCCAGAGCCAATACAGTGAGCAAAGCTACATTAGATACAAAGGTTACCACCGGAATCAGCGTGGCGAACAGGCGTAAAATGGACAAACCAATGCCAAGCGCTTCTTTGTTAGACTCTGTAAACTTATCATACTCCGGCATTTGCGCATTCAACACGCGGATCAGGGCAGCGCCCAGGATACTTTCATTGATCACTCTGTTCAACCTGTCAATAACACCTTGCCCTTTTTTAAACAAGATCTTTACTTTCTGTAAAACATAATAAAACACTATTGCTATGACCGGGATAATTGTCAAAACCGTCAAACCCAGACGCCAATTGATGGTCAGTAATAAGATGCTGGCTCCGATTATTATGAAGACAGAAGAAATGATAGTGACGATAGCCTGTGAAATAAATGATTTAACGGCATCGGAATCGGAAGTGAGGTTGGTCAGCAATTTTCCGGATGTAACCTTCTCCACAAAAGAAAAAGTTTGCTGGGAAATTTTATCGGCCACTTTACCACGCAAATCCCTTGCCACGCGTTCAGAAGTATAGGTTTGTACAATGCTCTCCAAATAGGAAAATACAAAAATGAAAACCGCAGCGAGAGAGAATTGCCAGATCAGCGCCTTAAATATCAGATGACCGGAAGAATATGCATCGATGCCATGAGCTATAATTTTGGGTATGATCAGATTGATGCCATTACTGAATAAAGCCAGTATAATCAGCGAAATCACTAATCCCGAATAAGGCTTCAGCAAAGCCATCATGCGGGGTTTCGTCTGCGGTCCGGTTGTTTTTTGTGAAAATTCCTTTTCCATTTGCAATCTGCAAAAATAAGAATGTTCCACCTTTTAATTTCAAGGCCTATCGGTCAATGAGGGAAACCGGTCGGTAAACAGCGGATTCATTTGAACTTTTCCATCACCCCCTCTTTATAATTAGCGCCTATGGGGATTTGATGTATTCCCACTTCAATGGTATTTCCAAACATAGCGGTAATGGCTTTTACAGACACTATAAATGAACGGTGGATGCGTAAAAACCGGGCCACCGGTAAAATATCTTCCGCTTCTTTCATCGTCATGCCGGCCAGTAATTCTTCTGATTTCAAGACAAACTTGACAAAATCTTTTTGTGCTTCAAGATACAGAATATCGTCAAACTGCACCTTCACCAGCTTGCTGAAATGTTTAATAAAAATAAACTCCGGCAGAGGAGTAATCATGGCCCTTCCGGGATCATATTCATTCCTGTATCCGGCGGATATCCTTTCATGAATACGCCCTACTGCTTTCAGAAAGCGCTCAAAGGTGACCGGTTTTACTAAATAATCCACCGCTTCCAGCTCGAATCCTTCTACTGCATACTCCGGATATGCAGTGGTAAAAATAAGGCAGGGCGGATCCTTTAAAGAACGGTAGAAATCCACTCCGCTGATTACCGGCATATTAATATCCAGAAAGATCACATCTAATTTTTCTCTCACCAATATTTCATAGGCATCCACGGCATTTTTACATTGAGCCACAATGATCCATCCGGAAATTTTTTCCACATACCCAGCAATTAATTTTCGTGCCAGCGGCTCATCGTCCACGATCAGGCATCTAATTTCGGACATGACAAAGGCAATTTAAGTGTGGCTGTATGAATATCTTCTTTCTCATTTATTTCTAACAAATAATTACCCGGATAATAATAATCCAGCCTTTTTCTCATATTCGACAATCCCAACCCACCGCTATTTTTTCTTCTGTATTCCGGATCAAAGCAATTTCTTACCTGCAGCCATAAGTGCTGATCCAATATTTCCATTTCAATCTTTATACAGGGGTTACTCAATTGCGAATTGGCGCCATGCTTAAATGCATTTTCCACTAAGGGAAGTAGTAAAAACGGCGGGATTTTTGCCGCAGGAATATCCTCCGGGATATTTACATCCAAATGCAAATTATCGCTCCGTACTTCCTCCAACCCGATAAAGTCTCTGATCATTGTTATTTCCTTATCCAGGAAAATAAACTCTGATTTCCCGTCATATAAAGAATAGCGCAATAATGAAGACAATCCCGAAACCATTTCTCTCGCTTTATCATTTTCATGATAATTTATCAAAGAATAGATATTGTTTAAAGTATTAAATAAGAAATGCGGATGTATCTGTGATTTTAAAAAATTCATTTCCAACTGAATATTCTTCTTCTGTAATTCGGATTGCTTATGCTGCATTCTCAATTGATCTCTCAGGAACTTGCAACAGACAGGAAGGAACAAGTAGAAAAAATAAGAAATAGCTATTTGGAAAACTATAATAGGAATCGTCATAAAATGAAAATACCCACTTCTCAAGGGTTCAACTAAATTCTTGGCATAAGGCGGAAGTTGATGCCCATATTTTTCCGCCAGGCTGATCGTGATGAGTTCATAATAAAAAAAGATATTAATATATACCGCAATACAAATAATCACACCCAAAAGACCCGTGATATACCGCTTTTTAACCACAATGGTTCTATACGATAAAAATACAGTCAGATAATAAGTGAGCCCAACCAATATTAAATCACCCAGGCCCGACACTGCAATGTCCAGCGCATGGTAATGCCATTTAGGAGCAATGGAAGCATCCACAAAAGAATCGAATACCAGAAGCAAGGTTATATAAATGATCCAGAAAATCACATGAAGCCCTATATGGTATTTTCGTTCCGTAAAACTTTTCTTCCACGCTGTTTGCAACCCATTCATCATGCGAAAATAAATAAAGGGCGCTGATTATTAACCTTCTCTTGACAGAAATACTCATTTGTACCATGAATCGCCTCAATCAGACGATAAACAAGTCTGTTAATTATCCGCAATGTATTTAGCCTGCCAAACTTCCTCATTCGTCCTCTTTCTCCGGTTATTCGCCGAAATGATTTTTTATAAAGACTATAGTGCATGTTTCTTTGCATCGTTTTTAGTTTCAAAATTTATTCATTCACAAAATCACTATCATGAAAAGTTTATCCTTTTACCTGATCTTATTGAGTCTTTCCTTTTATGCCGCTAAAGCATTTGCCCAAAGTGAAAACAGAGGGGAAATATCCGGTAAGATTGTAAGCAATGGCGGAACACCCGGTGCATTCGCGACGGTTACCTTATTGAAAGCCGCTGATTCTGCTTTAGTCAAAGGCGCTATCTCCGATGAAGACGGGAAGTATCAATTTATCCATATTCCTTACGGGAAATACCTCATTGCCGTTTCAATGATCGGGATGGATAAGGCATACAGTTCCGCCTTTTCATTAAATGCCGATCATCATGAGACAATTCTTCCGGTTATTACCTTAGAACCGGATACTAAATTATTAAAAGGTGTGGAAGTCAGCGCTGCCAAACCTTTTATTCAGCATAAGCCGGGGCAAACCATAGTGAATGTGGAAAACAGTCCCGTCAGCGCAGGCAACACCGTGATGGAAGTGTTGGAGAAATCACCGGGTATCTTCGTAGATCAGGATGGGAATATTTCTTTAAACGGGAAAAGCGGGGTGAATGTAATGATCAATGGACAACCCACCCATCTGTCCTCGAGTCAATTAGCCACCATACTGAAAGCCATGCCCGCCAGCGCTGTTTCACAAATAGAATTAATGACACAGCCTCCGGCTAAATATTCGGCTGAAGGCACCGCAGGACTTATCAACATTGTATTAAAAAAGAATACGGCGTTAGGATTTAACGGCAGCTTAACCGCAGGCGCAGGCTACGGACAATACCCTAAATACAATGCCGGCGGTTCAATTAATTACAAAAACGAGAAGTTCAGTTTATACGCCAATTATAACTTCGCCCACACTGAAAATAAATTCGAGATGGATATCAACCGTTATTTTTACAAACCCTATTCCAAGTTATTGGAAACGAATATGCAGCAGTCCAGTCTGATGAAGCCCGACAATAATAACCATACGGCTCAGGCGGGCATGGATTTTTATCTGACCCCAAATCAAACGCTGGGTTTCGTAGTAAACGGATCCATTAACAGCGGTAATTTCGATACTTACAGTCCTGTCCATTTTATGGATGGTTCAGGGAACACAGATTCTATTTCTACCTCTACTAATCATATAGGATATAACTGGCAAAACGGGCGAGCCAATCTGCATTATACAATCAATTCGGATAAAGGAAGCTCATTGACTACCAATCTCGATTATAACCGTTTTTATATGTCCATGCCCCAGTCACTATTCACAAACGTCACAGATGCACAGGGAAATATTTTGCATGATCCCTACCAGAATAAAGGCCGGCAGCCGAGTACTATTAATATCTATGCTGCCAAACTGGATTATGTGCATCCCATGAAGCATGAGTTAAAATTAGAGGCAGGTGTGAAATACAGCTTCGTTAATTCTGACAACAACAGTCAGTTTGAAGTTTACCGGAATGACAAATGGGTAAATGATCCGGGTAATACCAATCATTTTATTTATAAAGAGAATCACTATTGTCCGAGTAAAATAGGGGGAAAAATTGGGTGATTACGAAGAATCACCCAAAAAAGTTATGTTTGAGTTACCACACAAAAAACATAACTAAGATGGGCGAAGTTAAGAATT
>SCQT01000063.1 GCA_004322015.1 Chitinophagaceae bacterium | reverse complement strand
AAGATTTATGATCCCGGCCAAACAGATAATGGTAAATGGGTTTTCCGGCAGGTAATCCCCGGACCCGTCACACAGGCCCACCAGTTTCGCTTAGGCAATTACTATTCTCAAATAGATCCGAATATTATCGCTGCTAATCCGAAGCTGATACAAAACCCTAATCAATAAAGGATTAAAAATTAAAAAGTATAAATTAAAAATTAAAAAGAGATGAAAATTAAACTTCAATATATCGCCTGTTTCCTGACTGGTATGTTATCACTTGCTTCCTGTCAGTATGACAATTATTCGCCTCCCTCGTCCAAATTCTCAGGAGCCATTATGTATAAGGATGACTCTATCAATGTGAGCTATAATAATGTGAATTTTCAATTGTGGCAATCGGGATTCGGCAAACTAACACCTATCAATGTTTCTGTAGATCAAAACGGCTCTTTTTCAGCTTTGTTGTTCAATGGGGATTATAAGCTGGTGTTTCCGTCCGGACAGGGTCCTTTTGAAAGCCTTATTAATTCCAAAACGAATTCAGATACCATACCTGTGCACATTCAGGGTAATACCAATCTGGACATTCAGGTTTTACCTTATTATATAATTCTGAACCCACAGTTTTCTGTGAGCGACAGCACGGTAACGGCCACTTGTAAGGTGGAGAAAATTATCAATGACTCTACTGCACAGGATATTCAAAATATTGTGCTTTATCTGAGTAAAACGTTTTTTGACGATGGAAGAACAAGCATCAGCACTGCGGCCGTTAATGGGGGTAACATCGCTGATATGAATAACATTAGTCTGAGTGCAAGGATTCCGGTGATGATCCCGACACAACATTATATTTTTGCCCGCATAGGGTTACAGATCAATCATGTAGAAGATATGATTTTCTCTCCGGTAGTTAAGATTAATTATTAGATTGAGAGACAAAAACAAATCCTTTTCATTGTCTCCAAAAGATAAATTGGTAAATTGGTATCGCATCAGGGATACTGATCATCAATCTATTCCATAAGTTATAAGGATAATAACGCATGAGTTTTCATTTAAAAAGTCGTTTTGGCATATTCAATAGATGGCATTATCTGATCCTGATGGTTTTAATATTCAGTGATCCTGCTTTTTCGCAAATCAATGAAGTCACCTGGAATACCACAGTTGTAATAGATAGTATGCCGGGAAACTATGGTTCGCAATATGGCAGGTTGCTTCATTTGAAAGACAGCGAATGGTTGGCAGCCTGTACCGTGTCTGTTAATGCAGGGTATCAAAAAGACCATGCAGGCGGGTTACAGCTTCAGGTTTCAGAAAGTGATGATAATGGATTGCATTGGAAAAAGATCAGCAGGATAAAAGATCCGGGGCGGGATTTAGACAACGCAGCTTTTATCAGGCTTCCTGACGGCTCTGTTTTACTGGCTTGCCGTGCTGTGAGGTGGCAGGAATCATACGAGCTGCCGGTATATAAGAGTTCCGATAATGGCAGAACCTGGAAAAGAATTAGTGTGATAGATGCCAATGAAGGCAGTCCTGGCTCATTGGGACATCCTGATAAAGGGGTGTACGAGCCTCATTTTTGTTTTTTAAAGGGTGGAAAATTAGCGGTCATGTATGCAAACGAAAAACATGTAACAGATAAAAATTCATACAGTCAGATCATTTCTGAAAAAATTTCTCCCGATGATGGCAAAACATGGGGTAAAGAAATATGGGTGGCCTGGCAACCGGGAAATCATCAGGCAAGGCCCGGCATGCCTGTTTGGACCAAAATAAATAATGGTAA
>SCQT01000062.1 GCA_004322015.1 Chitinophagaceae bacterium | reverse complement strand
GGTGTTCTTTGACAACTTAGTGATTCACCACAATAAAGGTCATTTACTGGAAGAGGATCAGTACTATCCCTTTGGTTTAAAAATGGCGGGTATAAGCGACCAGGCTTTACCGGTAGTACCTAACAATTATTTGTATAACGGGAAAGAGCTGCAACAGGGTGAGTTCAGCGACGGTACGGGCCTTGAAGATTACGACTATGGGTTTAGGGGATATGATCCGCAGCTTGGAAGATTTACAGAACAAGATCCGCTGACAGATGAATTTGCAACAGTAAGTCCTTACCAATATGGATTAAATGATCCAGTGGGAAATATAGATGAGGATGGATTAGCCGGATTACCCGTCGTTACCATTACAGCCCAGGCAGTGGACCGGATGTCAGCTTTTTCATCTTTTACCTCCAGCATTCTTGGTGAAGCAAGCCTGGCAAGCAAGATTATTAATTTTAGCAGCCTGGGAGCACATGTATTACAAACAGGGGGAATACTGGGTCTTAATTGGCTTACGAGAAGTGTAGGGACGAAGGCTGCGAATAACATAGGGAGCGGGCCAGAGGATTGGTATAAAAATAATAAGACAAATCAAATATCATGGATAAATGGTTCAGGCGCAAGGGCGGGATATACTGATTTGGGGAAGACCTTGACTTTTAAATTTGTAAGTTATATAGATAAAGAACTTTGGGATGGTCCAAATCCATTTGGACTTGATGTTACAGGAATTAAGCTAACATCAATAATTTATGTTACGGGGCATGAAGATGCTATCGGAAGATTAACAGGCATTTCCGCAGGTGCACGTATACAATTGGGACCCACTCCAATGGGTAATGCAAGAGGATATTACCCTGGATTGGGTTCTGAGCAAAATAAATGGAGATTAACTTCATCTTCTTCAGGTATCAATCTTAATTTTGAACAGCATGCAAGTGTTTCTCCAATTGAAGAACTTGGGTTACATGTTATGGGCTATAATATTGTAGATGTTGCACAGAAACTAAATATAAACTATTTGCATGGAAATTTATCGGTCTCTCCATCCACAGATTTATTTCCTTCCGCAACTCTTTCTTTAAATGGGAATCCCATTATGCAATATAATCAGCCTTCCTTCAGGTCAAATTTTAGGTTGCCTGTTTATTTTACAGAATCTCCTTACCCATATGAATTAACACTGCCAAGTTATGATTATTCATATAAACCAGCCATTTGGTATAAAAGATAATGTCTTATGCTAAAACCTAAGTTCATAAATATCTTACTTTACTTGTTTGTCAAGTATATGGCGTTTGCATTAATTCTTGCATTTCAGGACGAAAGGTTTAAATTATTAGTAATTAATGATGCTCAAAATGGCCACGATTTATTCCTAAATTCATTTCATTATTTAGTGTATGTCTTGGTTTTTATATTTATTTTAATTCTATTTTTTTCTTTACCAATATATTTTTCTCTTAAAGTTAAGAGAGCAATTTATTTTATGCCTTTGATAATTATAATTTTAGTAGCAGAGTACTTTATTTATACTTATTTAGCTTCTCCTGCACATTTAATGAATGGAGTTTATAACGAAATCTTAAGTTTAATCTTCCTATTTCTTTTTTTCTTTAAGCATATAGGAACCATATTCAAATCGAAATCTCATTCATGATAAATTCTTGGGTAGAAAAATATATTACCAATGATGAAAACACCCATTACGCCACTACTGCACCAAAGGCGTTTTTGAACTACGTAGCCTTTGATGACCAGATGAACATGAATAGCGCCAACTCAGGTGTAGTGCAGGTGCCTACCATCACCGGAAGCGAGCAGGCACAACCCTTGGTGGCACCGGAACAGATAATTCAAAAGAATGGGTATCTTTACATTTACGTAAGTAATGAGAGTGCTCAGAAAGTGTTCTTTGATAATTTGGTGATACATCATAATAAAGGGCATCTGTTAGAAGAAGATCAATATTACCCCTTTGGTTTAAGGATGGCGGGAATTAGTGATGAAGCCTTACCGGAGGTGCCGAATAATTATTTGTATAACGGGAAGGAACTGCAGCAGAATGAATTAAGTGACGGAAGTAGTGTTGGCTGGTATGACTATGGTTTTAGGAATTACGATCCGCAGCTTGGAAAGTTCATAGAGCAAGACCCATTAACAGATGAACTGGCGACGGTAAGCTCCTACCAGTATGCGTTGAATGATCCGGTAGCGAACATAGATGAAGACGGGTTAGCCGGATTGCCTGTCGTTACCATTACAGCCCAGGCGGTGAACCGTATGTCGGCTTTTTCATCGTTTACTTCAGCAATTATAGGTGTGGCACCTCTGGTAGGAAATGTTACCTCATTGACGGTACATGCGATGCAAATAGGGGGTACTGTCATAAACGGGCTGAGTGTAACGAAAGGTGTAGGGAATGCTTCCTGGCCTCCATGGAAAGGAATTCATTCAATTTTACAGGGCTTATGGTATAACTTTGAAGGCAATATGACCCAAGCGATTTCTTCAGAGGCAGAAACCGGGGTTGGACTTGCCAGAGATGTACAGCAGAAAGTATATGACTATAGGCATTTCAACCAGGGGAGTACTAAAGACAAAATATACCTGATTGGATCAACGATCCAAATAGTTGGAGCATTTGCATTCCCCGAAGATGATCCAGAAGGTATGGCTTCAGAATCAGGAGATTTGGGCCAGGAAGTTAGATCGGCAGGCGAAGGAATGGAAGAAACTGAAAATGTGGCTAAAGAAGCCAATGAGATAGGAAATCGTATTAAGGCAAATTCATTGAAGGAATTTAAATCGCTTGTACAACAACTTTCTAAACCAGGCTCTCAGCTTACAAAAACCGAGTTGGAACAATTTGAAAAACTGACTGAACGATTTGGCGGTAAGCTTAGATATGATTTAAATCCAGTTAAAGGGAAAATCTTACGACCGCATGTTCAGGTTGAAGGCTTAGGATCTAAAATTGCGAGTAGGCATATTTGGCTTGGGGAGGGGGCTTATTGATGGAAAAGTCATTAATTCAATTTTTGAAGTCTTTCTTCAATTTATTTCGAGCGGAAATAGATAAGATAACAATATATAGCAACGAGGTAATAGGTACTGTTGGATGGCCCGAAGAAGACGACAAACAGGATTTCTATTGGAAAATTGAAAACTGGAACATTGATTTTTCAAAATTAAGTTTATTGTGTAACTTCATAAGTAATAAAAATCTTATTAATGGGGACCATATCACAATTTCATATGAGGCTTTATTATCGCGATTAATTGATGCGAGATGGGACAGTAAGGATGCAAAACAATCTTTAGATTATTTATGCTCTTTTGAAATTAAAATGATAGATGATGGGGAAAAAACAGATTCATTTTATATCCATTTTTAATTTGGAGAATAATTGTAATATCAAGTTACATGAGCGGTACTGATTCAAAAAGATGGCTATCTTTACATTTACGTGAGTAACGAGAGTGCGCAGAAGGTGTTCTTTGACAACTTAGTGATTCACCACAATAAAGGTCATTTACTGGAAGAGGATCAGTACTATCCCTTTGGTTTAAAAATGGCGGGTATAAGCGACCAGGCTTTACCGGTA
>SCQT01000061.1 GCA_004322015.1 Chitinophagaceae bacterium | reverse complement strand
CAGATAATCTGTTTGAGCATTTCAATGACCAGAAATTAACCTTCCTGGCGCCTCTGGTCAGAGGAAGAAAGGGGCATTACCGTGAATTGTTTGAACAGCTTCGGAAGCAGGGATACTTAAAAGTGCGTATTGACGGAGAGATCACGGACCTGAAACCGCGTTTACAGGTAGATCGCTACAAGATCCACGATATTGAATTGGTCATTGACCGGGTGATAGTTAATAAAGAATCCCGTGCCCGCATTTCACAAAGTGTACAGAAAGCGCTACAGATGGGGAAGGATCTGATGTTTGTAGCCCCCCATATCCCCCCTGCAGGGGGGATGCAAGGGAGGCGGATTATCAGCTTTAGTAAACATCTCATGTGTGAGGACACGGGTATTTCTTATGAAGAGCCCTCCCCGAATACTTTCTCTTTTAATTCACCCTATGGTGCATGCCTGCGTTGCAAAGGGCTGGGAAGCATTTATGAAATCAATATGGAGGAAGTCATTCCCGATAAAAACAGATCCATTAATGAAGGAGGAATTGTGCCATTGGGGGAAGCGCGTGACGCGTTTGTTTTTAAACAAGTGGAGCAACTGGCCCGTAAATATAAATTTTCGTTGAATGCCCCCGTAGGTGAGTTACCGCAAACAGTAATGAATCTGCTGCTGTTTGGAGATGAAAACGGGAAGCTGGAAATGGATATGGGATTTGATGAGGTACCGGCATATTATAATACAGAATATGAAGGCATAGTGAATATGGTTCGCCGGTATTTTTCCGATGCGGGCTCCGATCATATTCACGGATGGGCAGAGAGTTTTATGAAACTGAGTCCATGCCCTGAGTGTAACGGCACCCGGTTGAAAAAAGAAAGCCTCTGGTTTAAAGTAGATGGGAAAAATATTGCTGAATTAAGTCAGTTGGATCTGGACAGGCTCTATCATTGGTTTGATGGGATAGAAAAAAGATTAAGTGACAAACAAAATCATATTGCAAAAGATGTCCTGAAAGAAATAAGAGACCGTTTGCGTTTTCTTTTGGACGTGGGTTTGAATTATCTCACATTAGACCGTCCCACACGCTCCTTAAGCGGCGGTGAATCTCAAAGGATCCGCCTCGCCACACAAATTGGTTCTCAGCTTATGGGTATCACCTATATTTTAGATGAGCCCAGCATCGGATTACATCAACGCGATAATCACCGTTTGATCCATTCGCTGAAAAACCTGCGGGATACCGGAAATACGATCATTGTAGTGGAACATGACAAAGACATCATGCTGCAATCGGATTATTTAGTGGATATAGGCCCGGGAGCAGGCCTCCATGGCGGAAGGGTGGTAGCAAGAGGCACTCCCCTTGATGTGAAGAAATTACATACCTCCACCGCAGATTACCTGAACAGGAAAAGAGAAATACCGGTTCCCGGAACCCGGAGGAAAGGCAATGGCGAAAGCATTATTTTAGAGGGATGCAGCGGCAATAATTTGAAAAATATCACGGTAGAATTCCCGTTGGGATTATTTATCTGCATTACCGGAGTATCCGGAAGCGGAAAATCAACTCTGATCAATGAAACCTTGTATCCCTTACTGGCCAGGCATTGCTATAAATCCAAAATGGAACCGTTGTCTTATAAAAAGATAAAAGGATTAAAGAATATTGATAAAGTCATAGAAATAGACCAGTCTCCGATAGGACGGACACCACGGAGCAACCCGGCTACTTATTGCGGATTCTTCACGGATATCCGCCAGTTATTTGCCGGGCTTCCCGAATCTAAAATACGGGGATATAAACCGGGACGTTTTTCTTTTAACGTAAAAAGCGGCCGCTGCGATGTGTGCGAAGGGGGGGGTATGCGTGTGATAGAAATGAACTTCTTGCCTGATGTATATGTCCCCTGTGAAAAATGCAATGGCAGGCGGTACAACCGCGAGACCCTGGAGATCCGCTATAAAGGAAAATCCATTGCCGACGTATTGGACATGACGGTAGATGAAGCGGTCGGATTTTTTGAAGCGGTTCCTTATTTATATCGTAAAATAAAAGTATTACAGGAAGTGGGCTTAGGCTATATTACCTTGGGACAATCGGCCCTGACACTTTCAGGCGGCGAGGCACAGCGGGTAAAACTTTCCACTGAGCTGGCAAAAAAGGCAACCGGCAAAACAGTATATATTTTAGACGAGCCTACCACCGGACTTCACTTTCAGGACATACAACTGCTGTTAAACGTACTGAATAAATTAGTAGATCAGGGCAATACTGTCTTAGTGATCGAACACAATTTAGATGTGATAAAATCTGCCGATCACCTGATTGATTTAGGACCCGAAGGAGGCGCAGGAGGAGGGAATATTGTTTTTGAAGGAACACCGGAAAATATCTTAGAATGTAAAAAAAGTTATACCGGTGAATATTTGAAAGAGGAGATGTAACGTTAAGTTTAATCCCTTTCACGTTATTATAAGTGATCCACATGATGTCTGATTCAGATAATATTTTTAACTTTGAGAAAACCCGGTTAAAAAATGAACTTAAAAATATCCTTTCAGGAAAGAGCCAGATTGGGCAAGGCCATATTATCAAAAGCATCTCCCGTTTCTATAGAGAAAATGAGGGAGCAGGCCGAAAATCTCAAAAAGCGAAACCCTCAAAAGAAGAAGAAGGTGAGGCCTTAGAGAAGTTTATTCGAAAGAACGATTTTTGGTTCCGCTCTGAACTGAGCGATTCAGATTATATCAGTGAGGGGGCAGAACAAAAGGTTTATTGGGCTGAAAGTGGAGAATATGTTTATAAAATAAATGATACTATTTTCTATTCTTCCTGGTTTGATTATTTCGTAAGTATTCAGATTCACAATCTTTTATTTCCGGATACTAAATATGATTATTATAATCAGGAATCAGGAATAATTTTAGAAGATTTACACGATGAAAATGTGCTGACTCATGGTGGAATTCCTTTTTTCATTGATAGCGCCATTTATCTGGATAAAACTAAGTATAAAAATCATGATAAGAGATAATTGCAATGGACCTATTTCTTTAAGTTTAGAGTGTCTTCCCGTTATTATCAAAACTTCTACTTCATCTTCCCATCGTTTCGGTAAATGTCTAACAATTCCACTAAAATAATCCCATCTCCTTTCCCGTTTTCAACAATAAATTCCCTTACTTTGCCCTGATTTTAGCATTTGAAATGTCATGATGAACAAAAGAATCCTGTTGTATATATCTTTTTTCCTCCTGAGCGGTATGTTATTTTCCTGTGAAAACTATAAGGATTGTAATTCACCGGTGCAGACATCCCTCGGCATTGGCTTTTATCAGATAGTCAGGGGCGTGCAGCAGGACAGCACGCTTCCGGCCCTCACCCTGTACGGTATCGGCAGAGCAGACAGCCTGCTGGCAGACTCTATTGCTTCCTCCCGTGTGTACATACCGCTCAATCTGCATGCAGACACATCCGCTTTCTTTATACAGCCGGATTCTTCCTCCGCCGGCGGGGATACCATTACCGTAAAATATAAACGTTCGCTGCAGTTCGTTTCTTCCGGTTGCGGATTTACCACTTTCTATCATATAGATACCGCCTTCACTACCTATCACTATATTGATTCATTAGCGATACCAACTAACAAGATAGTCACAACGAATGCCATCAATCTTCAGATATATTATTAAGAAATTGCTTTCATGCCTTTTGCCGGGGATGGTATTGACAGGCGTTATGGTACCGTCTTATGCACAGTTTAAATCAGATGATCAGTACGGGCTTCGATTGGGAATTGATCTGAGCCGTATTCCTGTTCATTATTTTAACCCCTATCGCACTGATTTTGAAATTCAGGCGGATGCCCGTGCCGACAGCGATCTCTACATTGCAGCGGAGGCAGGCTGGAATAAAACACATTTGAATAATGCACCTGTTTTCGAATATAATTCCAATGGCTATTATTTAAAAGCCGGTGTGGATTATAACCTGATTAAAAGGCAATTTCCGCAGGAAGCCAATATAGTATATGCAGGATTTCGTTATGGTATAGCCCGGATGACCAGTGCGGTCCCTCAATATCAGATCACTGATCCCTATTGGGGGAATGTGAATGGCACCTTTCCCACAAAAGCCTTGCTGCCACAATGGGGAGAACTAATTCTCGGGTTAAAGGCGGAGGTATTGAATAACCTGTTTATGGGTTGGGCTTTGCATCTGCGCATTCTTACCACTCAAAATATAGGTAAGCCGGTTCGTCCGTATATTATCCCCGGTTTTGGAAAAGCAACTAAGAATTCAGTTTTTGACATGAGCTATACGATCAGTTACAGGATTCCATTATGGAAACCGAAGCCGAAAAAAAGAAAGCCTGAAAAAGAAAAAAAGGAAAAGTCGCCAGAAAATAAAGTGACTACTGCCAAGGAGCAAAAAGAAAAATAAAGATACTCTCTCACAATCCCT
>SCQT01000006.1 GCA_004322015.1 Chitinophagaceae bacterium | reverse complement strand
TGGAGTGGGTAATACCGGTATCACAGAAGCTAACCTGTATGATGCCACCAATGTGCGTATTCGTAATATACAGCTCAGTTATAACTTCCCCAGGAAGCTGCTGATAAAGACTCCTTTCCAAAAAGCATCCATAGCCTTGTCCTGCAATAATGTCTGGATGCTTAAGAGCTATATGAATGGATTGGATCCTGAGAGTTCCTATGCGACTGGAACAAATGCCGTCGGTTTTGAAAGCGGAAGTTCGCCCACCATGAGAACTTTTTATATTGCCATTAACTTAGGTTTCTAATTTAACTAAATTATTAGATTATGAAAAAGACACTAAAATCATCGTACCTGTTCATACTGGTAGGAATTGTATTGGGAGGTTGCAGTAAATTTAACGAGATCAACACCAATCCGACAGCGGCGAGCTCCGATCAGGTTCAGGTGGAATATTTTATAGATAATTCTATCATTCACGATCAGATGAACCCGGGGGTTTCGGAGCGTGCATATGTTTTATATTGGGTGCCCGGAGGACGCCAGATAGCTGATGCGGATGGCGCTACTTTTTCCGTAGGCGATTACAGCGATGAATGGATCACCGAATATTATAATAACATTTCCCAGGCTATGAACTATATCAATACAGGTATTGATGTGGCTAATCAACAGATAGCTGCAGGAAAGGAAAAAACATATACGAATAATCTTCTCCAGGTAAGCCGTATATGGAGAGCTTATCTGATGAGTGAGATGAGTGACTGTTTCGGGCCTATTCCCGACAGCGGTTTCCAGGGAAAAAATCCCGATTTTTCCAGTGTGAAAAATGTATATTATTATATTTTATCTGAATTGAAAGATGCCAGCTCCAAGCTCAATTTAAGCATTACCAGTCCCCAGATTGCAAATGAAGATCCTGCCTATGGATTTGATTATTCCAAATGGCAACGGTATGCTAATTCATTGCGGCTGCGCCTGGCCATGCGCCTGTCAGAGGTAGATCCGCAAAAAGCACAGGCAGAATTTGAAGATGCAGACAAGCTTCCGTTATTGACAGATAACTCACAGATATTCCAGATCCAGGAGAAACCGGGTTGGGATGATCTGTCAGGCGTTTATACCCGTTGTTGGTATCTGTTACCTTTATCAACGACCCTGGATAACCTCGTTGTTAACCTTGGCGGAATTAAGTCTGCAGACCAGTTGCCCGGAGTAATAGGAACCCAGGATAGTTTACCGTCGGCATTAGCCAATATCAAACCGGCTGACTATGTAGGGCAAAAATATACGGATTACTTTTCTACCAAGACAAATAATCCGGTGGCAGGTTACTGGTTTGACGGGATGCCTTACACCATTGACCCGCGCATGTATCAAATGTTTTATATACCGGGTAATACGGCCAGCGCTACTTTTCCAAGTAACACCTGTGGTGCCGTGACCGGTAATACTATTGCAGATCTGACAGACCCCACTAATACCAATAAGGTGGTGAAGCAGGTAAATGCCGAATTTACATGGAATGGCATGCAAGATGGCTACTACGGCACTTCCTGGTATAATGCCAACGGATTGATCACCATCAGCAATGCAAATGGGTATATACCAAGTTTAGGAAACCAGTTTAGGCAACAGAAAGCCAAACGGGTATTTTTTGCACCGTGGGAGACCTACTTTCTATTGGCGGAAGCTGCAGTGAGAGGATGGTCAACACCTATAACCGGAAAAGAAGCCTATCAGGCAGGTATTGCATCAAGTTTTGCTTATTGGGGAGTTTCTCAATATTTAAATGCTTATCTGGCGTCAACAGATTATAATAATGATGGGACCAGTGTAAACTGGGATGATACACAAGAACCACCTGCCACGCATCCTATGACTTACGTGGATGGTATGACCGGTGTTCCGGGGGTAGCGCAAATTAAGTATCCGGTAAATAATCTTTACAAAAATGGAACGGTGACAAATGATCATCTTACAAAGATTATTACGCAAAAATTTATAGCCCAGACACCCTGGTTACCGTTGGAAACATGGAGTGATCACCGCAGGTTAGGATTACCTTTCTATGAGAATGTGATTTTTCAAAATAATATCCCCACCCTGCCCAATTTGACCACGTCTAACTATATGCAAAGCAGCGTTAAAGATCTGCCTCAACGCATGAAATATCCTTCAGAGCTGAGAAATAGTAATGCGAATGGATATAACCATAACCAGGCAGTGAGCCTTTTGGGATCAGGCGGTGATGCTATATTGACTCCGCTTTGGTGGGCGCAACAGCAACCTTAAGGAAAATGTAGGTATCCACAGATAAGTTTATTAGAAAAAAACTGTATCAAATCAATTTTGATACAGTTTTTTTTTACAAAATTTTATTGTATAAAATGTGTGAAGAAGTCAATCCTATTTTTATTATTTGATTAATACTTCTTAAAAAAAATATTTTTTTATATATAAATTTTATTATGTTTGTTATAGATTTAGTATTATTATATATGTTTGACATAATATTTTAATAAAGTATTATTTATTATAAAAAGTATGGATAATCAGGAACGGCTACAAAACGGTGTTTTAAAGGAGCTTTATTTTGGTGGTACAACCTCTTGTGCTGACCTCAGCGACCGTTTGAATAAAAGCATCCCATCTGTTACCAAGGCGGTGAATGAATTGGTCAGAAAGGGAATTGTGGAAAAAAGAGGACAAGCCCCTTCCAGTGGGGGAAGGCGGCCTACAGGATATTCTCTTGCAGCAGGAACTAAGTATATAGTTGCAGTAGCCATGGATCAGTTGGCGACGAGAATCACCATAATGGATTTACTGGGTAGTCCCGTGATGGAAACTGAATTCTTTGAGATGAGATTGTTGAATAATGATAACTCAACAGGCATTTTGATCGAAAGAGTAAAAGCCCATATTCAAAAGTCCGGTATAGAGAAGAAAAAGATTATTGGCATGGGCTTGGGAATGCCCGGATTTGTCAATACGCGGGAAGGAGTCAATTATTCCTATCTGCCGAGCGATGGCTTGAGTCTGCAGGAATATCTCGCAAAAAATATCGGCGTCCCGGTATGGATTGATAACGATTCCAGTCTGGTAGCGCTGGCGGAATTAAAGTTTGGTGTGGCAAAAGAAAGGCAAAGCGCCATGGTAGTTAACATCGGGTGGGGTATTGGCTTGGGGATGATATTAAATGGTGAGATCTTCAGGGGATATAATGGTTATGCAGGTGAGTTTAGTCATATTCCTATGAATGAAGATGGGGATTTATGCATTTGCGGAAAACGGGGCTGCTTAGAGACAGAGGCTTCTCTCTTGGTGGTGACGGAAAGAGCTATCCGGGAAATTAAAGAAGGAAAAATATCCGTCCTGAATGAGGTTGGGTCAAATCATCCTGCGGTGATGGGTGATGCCATCATGAATGCCGCCAATAAAGGTGACCAGTTTGCCATAGAATTATTGTCGGGGATGGGGAGTAAGATCGGGAAGGGCATTGCTATTTTAATTCATATTATGGATCCCCGGACGATTGTATTAAGTGGAAGAGGGGCGGTAGTGGGTAAAATATTGATGACTTCGATCCAAAATTCGTTGAACAAATATTGTATTCCCAGGCTGTCTGTCAATACAGAATTCTGTATTTCGCAACTCGGTTATAATGCAGAGTTGACTGGTGCGGCAGCATTGGTAATGGAAAATTATGGTAAAACAAAAGAAAAAGAAAAAATGAGTATGGTCAATTTTTAAATTTAATAATAAAAACAAAGCAACATGAAAAGAACAATTACGCTCCTTGTTTTGGTGGGGCTGTTGTGCCCGTTGGCTTTACCGGCACAGCGAAAAACCATTACCGGCAGGGTCGGGACGGCAAACGGTGCTGCAATACCTGCTGCGAGTATTCAGGTTTCCGGGACAAACCGGGGGACCATTGCGGATGCCAGCGGGCATTTTGTCCTCCTGGCTTCTCCAGGAGATACCTTATTAGTAACCAGCCTGGCTTATCTCCCCAAAAAAGTGGTTGTGGGCGAGAGTTCTTCAATGAATATAACACTGAGCGCCAATACACAGATGTTACAGGAGACTGTGGTAACTGCTTTGGGTATTATGGAACAGAAGAGATCGCTGGGATATTCCACAACGGAGTTGAAGGGGGCAGCTGTCAGTACCGTTCCCGTTACAAACATTGGAAACGCACTGTCAGGACAAGTGGCCGGTGTGAATGTGGGCGGAGTTTCTACAGGCCCGGGAGGAAGCAGCCGCGTCATTATCAGAGGCAATGCCTCCTTAGGAGGTAATAATCAGCCCTTATATGTGATTGACGGGGTTCCTTACGATAATTCCAACCAGGGAAACGCTTCTGAATGGGGCGGTCAGGACCAGGGTGATCAGTTGGCAGGAATTAACCCTAATGATATTGCCAGCATCCAGGTACTGAAAAGTGTGGCAGCTTCCGCTCTTTATGGATACAGAGGCGGTAATGGAGCTATCCTGATCACCACTAAATCCGGTGCAAACAGCCATGGTATAGGTGTGGAGCTGAACAATACTCTCCAATTCAACAAAGTCATAGATGAGACGGATTATCAATATGCCTATGGGCAGGGTGATAACGGGGTAAAACCTTCTTCTCAGGCTGTAGCCTTTGCCGGCACGGATAGCTATGGAGCGAAAATAGATGGATCTCCTTCCGTTAATTATTTGGGCAATACCGTTCCTTATGTAGCCCAAAAACGGAACTTCCGGAATTTTTATAATACGGGCCTGCAGAATCTAAGCACACTTGCATTATCCGGAGCGAATGACAAAGGGCACTTCAGATTAGGCGTATCCAATTTGTACCTGAGCGGGATTATTCCTAATTCAGGAATGAAGCAGCAGGGAATTAATTTCAACAGTTCTTATAATATCACTCCTAAATTACAACTGACCTTCTTCACCAATTATACGCTTGAAAATGTAAAGAATAATACCGGATTATCGGATGCACCGGCTAATATCAATGCTACTATCAATTATTTGCCGAGCACCTTTGATGTCAGATGGATGAAAGACAGTTTACGCCATCCCAACGGAACGGAATATAACCCTTCTTCGAATCCTTATTATGAGAATCCCTACTTTATGGCCTATGAATACCAACAATCGGAACACAGGGAAATTCTTACCGGAGGCATTACTCTGAAGTATGATTTATTGAACTGGTTATATCTGCAGGGATCGGCCACACGCAATGGATACATATATGATTACACCTATGTGATACCCTCCGGTGTGCCCTATACTCTTACAAATACTACCCTGGGCGGTAACATTACTCAGAGCGAAACCAACTTTCATGAATTGAATGGCAACTTCATGATTGGTGTCAACAAGGATTTCGGAAATAATTTTAATTTGAACGGATTTTTAGGGACTAATACTCAGGATGATGTGAACCAGGGTTTTGGCACCAACGGAGCTGCCAGTCCTTTTGTCGTTCCTTATTTCTATTCAGTCAATAATACGGTTAGCAGTCCGTTTGGTTATACTTATTCCCATTATCGTGTAAATTCTGTTTTTGGCAGCGTCACGGGTGGTTACAAGAACTATCTTTTTCTGACCGTTACGGCAAGGAACGACTGGTTCTCTACATTGAATATTAAAACAAATCATTATCTCTATCCCTCCGTGTCAGGTTCATTTGTGTTTTCAGATGCATTTCATCTGCCTTCCTGGATCACTTTTGGTAAATTAAGGGCGTCATATGCAGGCGGTTCTAATGGAACCCAGCCTTATCAGAATGCTTTAACTTACGGACTTCAGCCTTATACCATCAGTGGGCAATCATTGGGCTTCGTCAATAATTCCACTATTCCTAATGCCAACCTGAAACCTGTCAGTATTACTGAAAAGGAAATCGGTTTGAATATGCAGTTCTTTAATGACCGGCTGGGATTTGATGTGGACTATTATTCCAAGCACACTACCGACGATATAGTGCCAGTTACTGTCAGCCCGACTTCCGGGTATAACGGAGACCTGGTCAATATAGGAAAACTACGTAATAACGGGATAGAATTATTAATCACTGCCACCCCTGTACAGGCTCCCGATTTCAGCTGGGACCTGTCCTTCAATTTTGCGGATAACAGCAGCAGAGTCTTATATCTTGGTGGTCAGCCAAGCCTGATTATTGCGGGCGCCATTCCGCGCTGGGGTAGCGGGGTGAATATCAGCAATGTGGTAGGGCTGCCTTATGGCCAGATTATGGGTTATAAATATATGAGAAATGCTCAGGGTCAGATCCTGATTAACAACGTCAACAACACCATCGGTGGTACGCCGGGTATGCCTGAGCAGACATCAGGGATAATCCCCCTTGGGTCAGGCGTCCCCAAATATACTGGTGGATTTACCAACAATTTTCATTATAAAAACTTTACGCTGTCCTTCCTGATAACATACAGCTTCGGAGCCAAGATTTTTTCCGAAACAAATTTGCTCTTATATGAGAATGGGCAACAAAAAACCACTCTTCAGGGAAGGGAAAATGGCTATACATCCCCGGGAGTATTTGCAGATAATGGAAAACCGAACAATATAGTCATTCCTGCAGAAACTTATTGGCAGGATCTGGCTGGCGGAGGAGATCAGATCACTGAGCCTTTTGTTTATAATGACAGTTATATCAAAGTTAGATCTGCTTCACTCACATACACGTTTCCTGCTACTTTGCTGAAAAACGGATTTATAAAAGGCGCCAGTCTTTCACTGGTGACACATGATCCGGTTTTATTATTGAAACATGTACCCAATATTGATCCCGAAACTAACTACACCAATACAAACGGACAAGGAATGGAACTGGGCGGCTATCCTGCTGTCAGGAGCTTCGGATTTAACGTAGATGTAAAATTCTGATCTTAATATTCTAAACTTATTGACATGAAAAAATTAATTTTTATAACAGGCATTATCGCGGCTCTTGTCCTTATGTTGAGCACTGGCTGTGATAAAAACTTCGTTGCCATTAATACGGACCCTGAGCACCTTACTGCTGCCAATATGAGTTACCCGACTCTTTTTACAAGCGCCGAATTGATCACTTCAGGGAACAGCGATGGGAACGGATATGAAGACTGGCGTGGAAACCTGATCTATTGTTCAACCATGATACAGCATTTATCTTCCACCTACGGCTATTGGTGTGGTGATAAGTACTCATATAATTCAGGCTATGCCAGCGCTTATTGGGATCAGAATTATCCAGGACCGGTGAAGAATATTACGGAAGTGATTAGTCACATGGCAAAAGTACCCGGCCAAAGTAATTTTTATAATATAGCCAGAATATTCAGCGTATTTATGTTCCAGCGTATCACCGATCTGTATGGTGATTGCCCATATTCTCAAGCCGGATTAGGGTATATAGGAGGGATCACTTATCCGAAATATGACAAGCAGGACAGCATCTATTTTGATATGTTGAACACCTTGCAAGATGCTGCTTCCAAGCTGGATCCCAATGCGCCTAATACGGTGGGGAGCGCAGATCTTATTTACCAGGGAAACGTGGCGCAATGGAAGAAATTTGCCTATTCCGAGATGGTGAGGCTGGCAATGAGGTTGACTAAAGTGGACCCTGCAGATGCGCAGAAATGGGTGAATGTGGCTGTTCAGGGCGGTGTAATGCAAAGTAATGCCGACAATGCCATTGTTCAGCATCAAATTGGGAATGCAAGCAATACCATCAGTAACGGTACCGGATGGATACTGGATGGTCAGGATCCAGACGCAGCCCATATCAGTCTGGCTTTTATGGATACACTTCAATTCAATAATGATCCCAGATTACCCTGGCTGGCAACGGTTTGTGCTGATCCCACCGTCCTTAATGACTTTGGAGATACGGCTGCTGCCGTTCAATTAGGGCAACCTAACGGATATGATAACGGAGGCGCCCAGTTTGATATCAGCCTTGCGCCTAATTGGCCCGGAACAAAGGGACAGGACGTACTTACCGTTCAGAACAAATATTCTGTGGTAAATCGTTATACGTTCTCAAGGATTGATGCCCCCACCTTTTTCCTTACTTATTCAGAAACGGAATTATTGTTAGCTGAAGCTGCTCAACGTGGTTGGGTTACAAATCAGAGCGCTACTCAATATTACAATGATGGCGTTATAGCTGCCATTACTCAAATAGACCAGGCTCTTTCTCCCGATTATTCAGGTGGACCCACGGCAGCGCAGGCGACCGCTTATCTGGCTGCTCATCCATATAATGCTGTTAACGGATATAATATGATCAATACCCAATATTGGATTGCCGCCTTTATGGATGAATATGAATCTTTTGCTAATTGGAGAAGAAGCGGATATCCGGTGCTGAATCCGGTGAATGAAGACTATCCCGGGAATGTCACTAACGGAGCTATTCCACGCCGCCTTACTTATCCCGTGACCGAGGCCGCCACCAACGCCGCTAATTATAACGCAGCAGTGGCGGATTTGAGCGGTGGAGATAAATTGACCTCAAGAGTCTGGTGGGATACCAAATAAGTTTAACCAGGCACACGCGAAAAGAGCCCGTTCCCGCATTAAGTGAGACGGGCTTTTTGTTACAATAACCATTTACAATCCGATGATTATTTTATCATTGCGGACAGATAGCATGTACAACTTCATTACGTAAAACTTAGGAATAGGTTCCTATTAAAAATTGTATATTTACCCATGCTTTTCTCCAACAAGACAGGTATAAGGGCCTGCTTTCTCTTAGCTTTTATTTTTACCCCGCCTCAGGCTACTTATGCTCAGGCGATTCAGCTTTCCACTGAAAATCTGTACAGGCTTCTGCAAGTCCCCAAGCACTATACTGTTTTTAAGACGAACGAAACCATGGTTATTGACGGAAAAGACAATGAGAAAGCCTGGGCTAAAGCGCCATGGACCGATTGGTTTACAGATATTGTTACAAGTAAAGAAAGTCCTTTCATGGGAAAAACACGTTGTAAAATGCTTTGGGATGATCATTACCTGTACGTATATGCACAATTACAGGAAACAGATATCCATGCTGATTTTAAGATTCATGACGAGCCTGTTTTCTTAGATAATTCTTTTGAGATGTATCTCAATCCTGATGGAAGCGCCCATAATTATTTTGAATTCCAAATGAATGCGTATGGCACTACCTGTGATCTGTTTTTACCCAAACCTTATCGCAATGGCGGTCATCCTTTGCCAAGCTGGGATTTGAAAGGGTTGAAAAAAGCGGTTTACATAGATGGAACCATGAATAATCCTTCCGATACCGATAAGTTTTGGAGTATAGAATTAGCTATTCCGTTTACCTCTGTAATGATGGGGGGTGATCAAATTCCTAAATCAGGTACTATTTGGCGGGTGAATTTCTCAAGAGTTGCTTGGCCAATAAAAATAAAGAATGGAAAATATGTTCCGAGAAAAAAGGGAGAAATGGATTGGGCATCCGGTCATTATACTGTTTGGTCACCACAGGGAATTCTTGATTTACATTATCCCGAAAGATGGGAGTATATGATGTTTTCAGATAACAACAACACTACCGATTTTCTTTCAACCGAAGATGAAAAAATAAAACTAATTCTTTGGAAATATTATTACCTGCAGCAAATATATAAGGCAAAATACAGAAGCTACGCTACTGCTGTTTCACAACTGAATGACGCTTTTCCAAAAGAAGCAGGAACGGAAGACAGTCAATTACAAATGGAAGCCACTGCACATCAGTTCAGGCTCGAATGTTTTCTTCCTTCTGTGGACAAATATATGTCGGTCAATGAGGAAGGTGAAGTACAATGGCGAACCACCCCCTTCTAAACAGGGTTTTGATACTGTAAAATAATGCAAGAAAAGTATCCCACCAAGCGCATAGAGCAGTACAAAGAAAAAGCTAAAAGCTAAAGGCTAAGGGCCAAAGGCTGTAGGTGTATTCTTAGTGGTTAAAAAAAACAAACCACGAAGCGCACAGAGAGACACGGAGTAAATCCTTAGTGTTCATAGTGTCTTTGTGGGAAATACGAAATAACCTTTTGAAGATAGACTAATTTCCGGCGCCCACCGATACCGCCAGCATATACCAGGCTGCATGCGGAAGCCATTGTTCCACCCAACGCCAGTCATCGTCATGACCGGTGACTGAAAATGGAATATCAAAAGCAATACCGTGCTGGTCATTCATTCCTGAGGTAATGCCGTTCACGATGGATCCGGGTGCCGAGGTATATTGCCATGTACCCCTGAAATCATATTGAGGATTATTATACCCGCTCCCTTTCAACATACAGGCATCATAAGGATTTAATCCGAGGATCCAGTTCAATTGGTTATCTGCGTAATTTTCTAATGCGGTATAAAATTTAGGGTCGCTTTGTTTAAAATAGGGGGCAGTCATTCTGGCAGCGGTGGCCAGTGAGGCAATCCTTGCATTTTCACCCTGCCACCAATAACCTGTTTCGGTATTATGAGGGAAAAAGAAAGTGCTGTATCTTTTCCCCGTAGTGTCTTGTACCAACTGTCGTGCGTAACCGAAAGGATTAGTTACTTCGCTTGTAATGCCCAGATAAAACTGCATGGATTTTTTTACTACATCTAAAATCTTGGTCTTTGTAGCGGCATCAGTTATATCATAATATTCCAATAGGCTGACAATGGGTAATCCGGCATCTGATGGATTGAAAAAGGGGCGGTTGCCTGCATTGGCACGCCAATAGTTTTTGTAATCCTTCCAGGTAGTCAATCTGTCCATTAAGCTGTCAGCCCAAACGGAAGCAGCCTGCTGATAAACGGTATTATGACCGGCTTTGTATAATTCGGAAGCAGCTAATAAAGCACAGTAATCATCCACGATATTGTTTTTGCCGTCATTGGTCAGCCTGTCATTATTCTTTTGTAAGAAATTAAAGGCATCCTCTGCAGCAGACAAGTACTCCTTTTGGGTGAAATCTCCCGAAACCGGGAAGGTAGAGGCCAGCGCCAAAGCGGCTATAGCCACGCCCCCGCCGGCGCGAAAGCTGGCGATCTCCGGTTTCAGGTTTTTCAACCCTTCAGTGAGATTATCCTGAGGATGGAATACATGATGAAGTTTCCTGAAAACGGAATCAGGGATTACGACTGCGAGACGTCTGTCTTTAGCCAGTTTTCCGGTTCCGGGCGCATCAATAGAAGTATAAAAAGAGCCTCCGGGTATATGCATTCTCACTAAGAAATCAGCACCAAACATGCCTCCATCCACGAGCCTTCTTTCATACTGGCTGAAATTAATATTATTTCTTTTTTGAAGCTCTTCATCCGATTTCAATAAAGTCCATGCCACCAGGGGAACCTGCTGCGTATTGAAATAGGAGGTATTTGTCAATTGTGTAAAATGAATACCATAATCTCCGGTAGCATCATACCAGCTACCGCTTACGTTGATGGTTTTATTGGTTCCGGGCACGGCCAGATGACTGTCTGCCTGCTCGAATAGTCCTGAACAACGTTGTCCTTTAAAATAATAAATTACATCCGACAAAGTATAGCGCTCTAATACATCTGTGGCTATTTTAAAAGGAAGTGAACAGGCGAACCCGGTTTTTGCATTGACTCTGATGAAGTAATTCCCCCGTTTTGTAAAATCTGAAAAATTGATAGTCCAGAATTTCCAGTTTTGCCAATGGTCCACTCCACCTTTGTAAGTTATATTGCCATGATATACCACACTGTCATTTTTGACATTCAGCAAATCGAAAGAAGTGAATTGTAAAGTGGAATCAGCGGAAATGACAGCCTGCTTGTAAGAAGCGCTGTCGTAGCCCACCTGGTTGGTGAGTACTTTTACTCCAGGAAGCAGTGAGTTATTTTGTTGCCGGCAGGAACATAATGAAATGCTTATTATTGATAATAAGCAGGCAATGAAACTTTTCATGTGGTATATTTTATAATTAAGATATATGCGGGGTATCAAAGATAAAGTGGAGGTGTGAGTTTTGCAAGAGAAAAAGCACGATAATCAGACGAAAAGCCCGTCTTGCGATAAGGCTGGTATTTTTTTAATAGGACCGACGCCTTTTTGTTAAAATTCTTTTAAATTAAAAAATATTTGTCTGAGTTACGAAAATGTTCGTATGTTTGCCTACGAAATGATTCGTATGTCAATCGTGAATCGTGATCCGAAGTTTCGGATCGTCAATGGAACTACATAACCATCGAACAATCAAACAATCAAACCATCGAACAATACAACAATCGAACAATACAACAGTCAAACAATCATGTCGTCACAAAATATTAAACCTACAGAGAGCGAGTTGGAAATATTAAGGATCCTTTGGGAGAGGGGGCCCAGCACCGTACGGGAAGTGCATGAGCAATTGGTAAAAACGAAAGAATCGGGTTATACTACCACGCTCAAGCTGATGCAGATCATGTATGAAAAAGGATTAGTGAAGCGGGACGATACAAACAGATCACATATTTATGAAGCGGGGGTTTCACAGGAGAAAACACGGAAGATGATGACGGACAAGCTGATCAGGACTTTATTCCAGGGATCCTCTTCCAAATTGGTCATGCAGGCATTAGGACATCATAAGGTGAGTAAAGAAGAATTGGCAGCTATCCGAAAGTATCTGGAGGAAATGGAGAAGAGTGGGAAATGATTGAAGAATATGGAACCAGGAATATTGAAGCCTGAAGTTTTTGTACCGGAGCAATATAAATGAATATAAATTACGGTATGGAGTATCAGGAATTGAGAAGTCTTATAAGCGTGTTATCAGGCAGAACTCGTCATTCGGGATGTGATTACATTATTAGGAAGAGTTTTTCATTTTTTTAATGAAATCCTATTTCATCGTTCGGTATTCATTGTTCGTTATTCAATATTCAGAAAGTTCGTTATTCAATATTCAGAAATAATTTTTTATCTATGCCAATAAATTCTTTCATCAGCGTCTTTGGATGGTCTCTGATCCATTCCTTATGGCAGGCAGCCATTATCTTTTTAGCATTGTATGGTTCGCTAAGGATCTTTCGCCAGGCGCCTTCGCGCATGAAGTACCTGTTGGCATATTCGGCGATGGCAGGTATCTTCCTGTGCTTCCTGCTTACCTTTTACAGTTTATGGAAAGATCAGCAAAATATGCAGCTCATCGCTGTGGCCGGTGCGGGCGACTCCCTATCTGCGGAAGCCATAAAAGGTTGGACACTATCCCCGAAATCTTCCGGATATAACCTGTGGCAGCCGGCGATGTGGATAGATTATTTTGTTTTGTTGTATTGTGCGGGGCTGATATTTTTTATCGGGAAAGTTACAAGAGACTTTTTTGTGATGAGACATATCCGGCACGCCAGGATAAAACCTTTTGACAAAGCATGGGAACATTATCTGGATAAATTACGTACGGCATGCCATATTACCAGGCGGGTTAAACTATTCCTTTCGGAATATTTGGATGTACCTGTGGTGATCGGATACCTGAAGCCGGTTATTTATTTGCCATTGACAGTGGCCACTCATTTAACGCCGGAGCAGATAGAAGCCATTCTCCTGCATGAACTGGCACATATCAGACGATATGATTTTATCGCTAATGTTTTCCAGACTTTTATTGAAACTGTTTTATTCTTTAACCCTTTTGTGTGGATGATATCGAAGATCATTCGCAGGGAAAGGGAAAACTGTTGCGATGACCTCGTCCTTGCTGCCACACAACCTGCCTTATATGCGGAAACATTATTAGCCCTGGCGGAGAATCAACTGTATAAGGGAACTTTTGTGCTGGCAGCGGCAGGCAGAAAACAACAATTATTTCACCGTATAAAACGCATGATGGAAATGAAAACCAAGAAATTGAATATGATGCAAAAGCTGCTGGTAATATTCATATTGGCAGCAGGACTTTTATCCGTTTCCTGGCTTACGCCCGGTAAAAAGGAAGATCATACACGCGATACAAAAACAGCAAGGCTAAAAAGCCGGATCGTTTCAGATGTCCGACAGGGAGCGGATACCATGATCTTACCTGCCTCGCCTGTTCCCGCCCCCGCACCCGAAAGCGCACATCCTGCCGTGCCCGTGCCTCCGGCGCCCCCTGTGAGTGTTCCTACTCCGCCATTAGCCGTAGCGGCTTCTGTGGATACTTCCCCGGTACGTTTTTGGAATGATTCAGCCGTTCATCACATGCAACATCAGATGCAGCAGTATTTCAGCAGCGATGCCTGGAAAAAATATCAGCAGGATTTGCAGGATTACGGGCAGCATATTCAGCAATATTTTCAAAGTAGGGAAGGGAAGGAATACCAACTGGAATTGCAGCGGTTGAGAAGGCAAATGAATAAAATGAAGATGTCTTTTGACAGCAGCGCCCGGTGGAAGGCAGACCGGGAGGCCTTAAGGGCAGAGGCAAATAAGATGAGGGAAATGTTCAATAATAATCCCGAATGGAAAAGGAGTATGGACAGCTTTCATCGGCAATTGGCCAGGGACCGTTTTAGCATGGATACCCTGATGTCGAAAAACAGGATTAAATTTTCTTTTGACAAAGCTAAAATGGATTCTTTAATGGCTCAGGCAAAGAAAAGCCTGGCCTGGGAAAGAATGCATCATCCCCGGATGTTTCTATTCAGCAGCGGACATGCAGTGAATCCTAGCGAATTAGTACGGATGATGGAAGAAGACGGACTGATCAAAAATGATCATAATTATTCCATAAGGATAAATGAAAAGGGACTATATATTGATGGCAAAAAACAGAGCCGCGATTATTTTGAAAAGTACCGGAATCTGGTGGGCGATCATACAAATGTGGAGATCAGGAAGAAAGGGGGACATCTGGAGACTTCTATCCATACGGATGAGGAGGAGAATACGGTCAACTTGTGAATATTTTGCCTTCGCTGTGCTTTTCACAGCAATTCATAGCCACTATGTAGGGCGAAGGTAGGGCGAAGATAGGGAGAAGGTAGGGAGAAGGTAGGGAGTATCTTGCTGTGATCCTTTACTTTAACCTAATATCGATCAATTTTTTGAATGTGTAAAATTACTTGAGCCTGCTGTATCCAAGAAGATTCGCCTGTGAGTTTCATGTAGGGGTTGATACAAGAGTTAAAAAAACCATTAAGGCCTGAAATGTTTAATCTTCTGTTTTGTGTTACTTTTGGCTTAATCCAAAAGTAACCAAAAGATCAAGAAAAAACGAAGCTTCCACGCGCACGGCCAGCGCATGGCCCGCCGTTTTTTCCGGCCAGCGCTCCTTGATCCGTTTACGATTAGAGTACAATATTCAAATATTAAGGTCACATCACCTGCCTTTTGAACCTTCTGAAGAGGAAAAGCGAAGAGTAGGGATTTAACGCCACCCCTTAGTTCTACGCCCGATACAAAGCGTTAACTCACCATTTCGACAATTTGAAATATATTTCCAATTAAAAAACCCATTCTCAGACCTCATTCATTTTCGTACCTTTGCGAAAATTTTTTGAGGAATGGGTTTACAAGCCGGAATTGTAGGGTTACCCAATGTAGGAAAATCCACTTTATTTAATGCGCTCAGTAATGCCAAAGCTCAGGCAGCCAATTTCCCTTTTTGCACCATAGAACCCAATATAGGCGTGATCACGGTACCCGACGAACGCCTGATCACCCTTGAAAAGCTTGTAAAGCCCCAACGTGTAGTGCCTGCCACCGTGGAAATTGTGGATATTGCCGGTTTGGTGAAAGGCGCCAGTAAAGGGGAAGGGTTGGGAAACCAGTTTTTGGGAAATATCCGTAATACAGATGCCATTATTCATGTGCTTCGTTGTTTCGATGATGACAATGTCGTACATGTGGATGGAAGCATTGACCCCGTCCGCGATAAGGAAATTATTGACACCGAACTTCAACTAAAAGACCTGGAATCGGTAGAAAAAAAGATACAACGTGTAGAAAAATCAGCCAAGACGGGCGATCGCGACCTGCAGCATGGACTGGATATCTTGAGGGGCTTACAGACTCATTTGGAAAAAGGTTCCTCCGCACGCAGCTATGCCATCAGTGCGGAAGAAAAAGAAAAATATACGGCAGATCTCTTTTTACTGACCGCCAAGCCGGTCATATACGTGTGTAATGTGGATGAAAAATCAGTGATCTCCGGTAATCGTTATACGGATAAAGTGCTGGAGGCCGTGAAGGGAGAGGCGGCGGAAGTCCTTTTTATCAGCGCTGCCATTGAAGCGGATATCGCCGCCCTGGATGATTATAATGACCGGAAAGCCTTTCTTGAAGACCTGGGATTGAAAGAGAGCGGGATTGCCCGCCTTATTGCCTCCACCTATACCTTACTTCGACTGATCACTTATTTTACGGCGGGAGAGAAAGAAGCCCGCGCCTGGACGATCACCTGTGGCATGACGGCTCCACAGGCGGCGGGCGTCATCCACTCCGATTTTGAGAAGGGGTTTATCCGCGCCGAGGTGATCAAATATGATGATTTTGTGCAATATGGATCGGAATCGGCCTGCAGAGATGCAGGGAAATTGAATATAGAAGGGAAAGATTATGTGGTGGCGGATGGTGATATTATGCATTTCAGGTTTAATGTATAGACCTGGAAAAAACTCCGCCTGTAATGGCAGGTTAGGGAGTTTGGTGTATTTTTGTCCCTTTAAAAAATTTCAGCATGTGACTGAGAATGGCGAAGCCGTGCCTGAGAGGAGGAGTTTAGGGTTTGTTGTTTTGGGTTTAGGGTTTGAGTTCCCTAATTTTTGGTTCAATGTCGTGAATGGTTAATCGTTAATTGTGAATCAATGTTGTTTAGTTAGTAGCAATCTCGCTATGAAGGCTTTAAGGCTCAGACCCGCCTGCAAAGACAGGGTTCCACAAATCAAAACTTCGTGATTCTTAATGCCTTTGCTTCTTTGTGGCGGGAAAGTTAGTTCACCGATTTTCTTACCTAAACGACATTAATTGATAATGATGGTGCATTGATTCCTCCGAATGTTATTAAATAGGTTTAATTAAAGTAAGTTATAGAGTTGTGTCCTGTGTCTCCAGTGCTGAAGATGTCCGACAATTAGTGTTGCGTTCGTTATCCATGAAGAAAAATGGCCTACAGACAAATACTCTACCATATAGTATTCCGCACCCGATACAGCGAAAGGACGATAGCCGCTGAACATGCTCCTGAATTATACAAATATATTTGGGGTATCATCAAAAATAAAAATTGCCATTTATTCCGCATCAACGGGATGGAAGAACATCTGCATATCTTATCGGATCTGCACCCTTCCGTTGCTCTGGCAGACTATGTAAAGGACATCAAGGTGGCTTCTTCCAAATGGATGAAAGATTCGGGTTATTTCCCGGAATTCAGGGCATGGGGAAAGAAATACTGTGCTTTGACCTACTCAAATAAGGAGAAAGAGATTATCATTAATTATATTAAAAACCAGCAGGAGCATCATAAAAAGGAGAGTTTCAGGGAATAGTTGTCCAGGTTGTTAAGAGAGAATGGTATTGAGGATGATGGCTGGTTTTGGGAAGATAATTGAACTCCTTCGGAGTTCAGATAGTGAGAGGGTGATTAACCCCGAATGGCGCCTTCACTGCGTTACGGCTTATTCGGGGTTATTGAAATTGAACTCCTTCGGAGTTCAGATAGTGAG
>SCQT01000060.1 GCA_004322015.1 Chitinophagaceae bacterium | reverse complement strand
GAAGGATACTGTACTTCTCCTCAGGGGTGAATTTTCTTCTTGTTTTCATCTTTGTTCCCTAAATTTACTGTGACTAAATTAATTTACAAATTCAGTCCAGCCTTTTAGGGGGCTAAGACATTCCATATATTTTCAATAAAACTCCTTGACTACTTTATGTCTGTTCAATTCGCAATTAAATTCAACGATCATTAACTATCTAATTCTATTAAATTATTTGATAAATATTTGGACTATTCATTTAGTCTTTATATATTCGTTCTTTCTTTAAACCTTTTTACCGATGACTACCTGCCTTCCTTCAAAAACAAGATCCTTTTCCGAAGATACGTCTCCTCCGGTCTCCTGATATTTCGAAAATCTGTTTTTAAGAATAGCAAGAGCCCTTTTTGCCCATACGCTAAAAGTAGAAAAACAGCGTAGTTAAGACTAATTTCCTGACAGGAAAAACTAAAATTTTATGAAAAGAGCAATCATGATCCTATTAAACTGTACCTTACTCTCTCTTGCTGCCCGGGGCCAGATTACCAAAGGCAACTGGATGGTGGGCGGAGATGCCAGCTTTTCATTAGATCATACGCACTATGTAAATGATGAATTACCTACTGATCATGGATATAGGGCGCTCATCTCGCCCGGTGTGGGTTATTTTTTAACAGATAAACTGGCTGCAGGGTTGAAAACTGATTTCAGCTTTCAACCTTATCAAAATGCTACGGGCCCAACGGAAACGAAATACACCCTTATTGCCGGACCTTTTCTCAGGTATTATTTTTTACCGGCTGAAAATATCATCAATATATTTGGGGGAGCTGCTTATGAACATCGTTTTCGCCTTCCTTATGGCATTTCTTCAAATATATATTCAGTTTTTGGGGGACCTGCTTTCTTCATTAATTCCAGTGTGGCTGCCGAATTGCTGGCACAGTTTGAGTATAGCAAAGATCAGGAAAACGGGAAAACCAAAATTTTTAGGCTGAATGCAAGCCTTCAAATTTATTTAAAGAAATGAGGATGCATAGCACAGATGGTAATATCTAAAGTTTATTACATGAAAAAAATTATGGTATTTCTATTGGCAGGTGTTTCCTTAGCAAATTCTGCTCATGGACAGCTTGCAAAAGGCACCTGGATGATTGGCGGGAATGCAGTGATTACAACATACAACACCCATGCTCCGGTTGGCACACAGAATGAAACATCCGTTTCAATAACGCCTGCCATAGGATATTTTGTAATAGAAAAGTTTGTACTTGGCATAAATCCCAGGTACACGCTGGATGTAAGTAAATTTAATGACATCCGGTATGTAACTCTGCATTCTTATGCTCTCGGCCCCTTTGTACGATATTATCTTTTACCAGTAGATCATATAGTTAATCTCTTTACCGGGGGCTCCTATCAATATTCTATTGGGGAGCCTGGAAACTCTATCACTAATAACTATTCTTTTTTCATAGGGGCTACAGCCTTTTTCAATTCCAGCGCTGCTATAGAAATCACCACCGGTTTTTCTTCTACGTTGGACAAGGGGTTTAGCATTAACTCGTTTGTCATAAATGCCGGATTTCAGATATATCTTAAAAAACAATAAAACCTAATACTATGAGAAATTTACCTTCTAAAGTTAAGCTCGCCTGTTTATTACCAGGATTATTAATCCTTAATCAATTAGTCTATTCACAAACGACTACTGTTATCAACTATCAAACCTGGACAGGAGCTACAGGATGTAATATTTTTGGTTCTTCCACCAATGTACCTGTTACTATTAATGGTACTAATAGTACTGTTGCCCATAGTACAAATCAAGGTCAGCCTACGTACGACGGAGCACCCAATAATGCTGTAGATTTAACAGCTCAACCAAATAGTAATCAAATAGCTGGGACAGAATATCAGATGACTGTACATTTTAAACAATATTATTCATATAAAATAACCATTAACGCTGCCACTAATAGTAATGGTACACCTCCTGCTATATTCTTTTTTAACCTAAACAATGGTGGGAACGGAAGTAACACTCTTTGCACGGGGCCAACTGTTTTTTCACAGCCAACTGGAAGTTTAGTACAACCAGTACCAATAAGTGGCAATTCTTTTACAGATTATGTTATTAATTATGATCTATTACCCTCAAGTGAAGATTATTTGATAGTAGGAGCTATATGTTCTTCTACTACTGCTCCCTTACAAACATTCCTCATCCGTAAAATCACTATTGTAGAAACTCCGCCACCGCCAACTTTTACACTTCCTTCCACTGTAACGATCCCCTGCGGTTCCACTGATCCGCAAACATTTACCATCACTAATCAATATAGCTCTCCGGGAGTTACAGGTTATACATGGAATCTGGGCGCTTCCAATGGCTGGCTGTATAATGGTAACCCGGCACCAGCAACCATAAGCACTGCTACCAATACACTCACGCTTACGCCTGTTTGTGGTATTACGCCCAATGATATTTCGGCAACCGTAGCCATCGGCAGCAGTAATTATAATACCAATACCTTAAAGCCCACGATTACGGCGCCGCCCCTTGTAATTAATGGATCCGATAATATATGCTCCGGAAGCCAAACCTATACGGCTACAGGGGTGCCTTGTGGCGCAGTGGTAACCTGGTCCGTTTCGCCCTCGGGCATCGTCAATATCACCCCCAATGGCAACCAGGTAACTTTAACAAAAGTAAATGATGGTTCGGTAACCCTTACTGCCTCTCTCACAACTCCGTGTAATGGCAGTGTTTCCAAGTCCATTTCTGCGGGTATTCTTATGAGTGGAAATGTTAATAATGGTGGGCAAAATACCCCCTTATATACGGTCAATTCTGTAGCGGCAGGCTCTACGCTTGTAAGCTTTAGCTGGCCTGGAGTTAGTAGTATAAACTGTGTTCAGTCTTCCACGAATCCGCCCATTTCTCAAACAGGGTTTATCTACTATCCTTCCAGCAGTTCTTTTTGGTTTACCCTGACTAATGGGGAGACCATAAATGTACAGTTCACCGGTACTGCTTCTTGCGGCCCGGTATCTGCCACACGCACATTCAATGTGCCAGGCTATTACACTATATCGCCTAACCCTGCCACAAATACGGTGTTCATAACCGCCAATAACACGGAGGAGCAATATCCTAAAGCTTTGCCAGAGAATAACTCTGCATCCGTCAATACACATTATATTCAAACCATCAGGGTTTATGATGCTTTGGGTAAGCTTGCCATGCAGCCTGTTACCAACAGACATCTTACAAAAGCGCAAATAGATGTATCTGGACTGGCAGCAGGAATATATTTCGTAGAAATATCAGACGGAGGGTATAAAGAAACTCAACGGTTGGTTGTAAGCAGATAAATTAGTTTAGTATCATCAGACTAAACTTTCTTATTTAGGACTAGGCCGTTACCGGTTGTAATTTCAAACCAGAAGAGCATCAGCAAACTGATAGGAAGAGGCGTTTAACTACTTCAAGGATTGATTTATAAATTTTGATAATCAGTATTATTCTTTTTTTCAAAAGGAATAATGTTTTAGAAAGAGGCAATTAATTACCTCACGAATTTTATGGCTATAGTTTAATTTAGCGTTGTAAAATGCAAATTTGTTGAAAGGCTTTTTCCGTATTCCGATAGGTATGGATAGCTGAAATATCTGCAAGGGCCCTTTGTGCAAATTCTTTTGGATA
>SCQT01000059.1 GCA_004322015.1 Chitinophagaceae bacterium | reverse complement strand
AAACCATTCGGGATGCCAGGCTCCAATAGCGGAAATCAGGAAAGCAACAGCGGCGATGAGCAATCCATTCTTTCTGCCGACGGATTTGGAAATAAAACCAGCCACCGCTCCTCCGATAATACAACCTATGAGTGCGCTCGCTATTACAAATCCCTTAATGGAATTAGCAATATCCTGCAACCCCGGCGCATCCGAAGGGATCGTTTCCCCGATAAACTTAACAGACCACCAGGCGAGAATGATCAAAAGAATGAGGCTGACAATCCCCCCCTTCCTGATATTTAACAATTTGACAATTTGTCCGCAGATCACTATCAGTACCACGAATAAAACTACTACCAATGTTCCTCTGTATTGTGATATCATTGAAACCGCATAATCGTGAAAGGCGGGGTTGGTTATTTTGATAATGTAGAAATCCACTAAGGATTTTTCTGCTCCGTTGATCACCGCGGTATCATACCCGAATAATAATCCGCCTAAGGCTGCGATAATAGTCAGTAAGGTAACATATAGTGGATTACCTTTTTCAAAAACTGTTGTTTGATTTTTTGCAGAAGTGTCTATGAATGCCATATACTATGGTTTATTTCCCACAAAGGCACTAAGACCACCAAGGAGAACTTTTGTGAACTTTGCGACTTTGCGGGATATTTTTTAAATAAACTTATTCACTATCAGTTCATACAACTCCTGTTGCCCGCTCCTTGTCTCCGGTTCACCTTTTTCGACAGCATATTTTCTTAAATCTTGCAATGATAATTTTCCCTGTTCAAACTCCTTCCCCTTCCCTTTATCAAAAGAAGCATAGCGTTCTTTTCTCATTTTGGTATAGGCGCTATCCTTTAATATATTGTCAGCAATAATTAACGCTCTTGCAAAAGCATCCATTCCGCAGATGTGCGCATAAAACAAATCTGCCGGATCAGTGGAATTCCTTCTTCTCTTTGCATCAAAATTGATACCCCCACCCTGGAAGCCACCTGCTTCCAAAATGACCAGCATGGCTTCTACTAATTCATTGATATTATTCGGAAACTGATCCGTATCCCAGCCATTCTGATAATCACCCCGGTTGGCATCCATGCTGCCTAATAAACCGGCATTTGCAGCCACCTGCAATTCATGCTGAAAAGTATGTCCGGCCAGCGTAGCATGGTTCACCTCAATATTTAATTTAAAATCCTTCATTAAATCATATTCCCTCAAAAACCCAATCACCGTTGCCGCATCATAATCGTATTGATGCTTGGTGGGCTCACAGGGCTTGGGTTCGATGAAGAAGTTTCCCTTAAATCCTTTTGATCTGGCATAATCTTTTGCTTTGTGCAAGAACATGGCAAAATGTTCCTGCTCCCTTTTCATGTTCGTATTTAAAAGTGTCATATAGCCTTCGCGCCCCCCCCAAAAGACATAGTTTTCTCCTCCTAAAGCAATGGTGGCATCCAGCGCTGCTTTTACCTGTGCAGCCGCGTGCGTGAGCACATGGAAATCCGGGTTGGTAGCGGCCCCATTCATATATCTCTTATGAGAAAATAAATTGGCTGTTCCCCATAACAGTTTTACGCCGCTTGCTTTTTGTTTTTGGCTTGCATAGTCAACAAGCGTTTCCAATCGCTTATCATTTTCCTTTATATCATTTCCATAATCCACTAAATCCACATCATGAAAACAATAATAGGGTAGCCCCATTTTGGTGATAAATTCAAAGGCTGCATCCATTTTATCTTTAGCTCTGTCAATTACATCCGTTTTTTCGTTCCAAGGAAACTCATGAGTCGGACCGCCGAAAGGATCCGAGCCGGTATTACAGAAAGAATGCCAGTAAGCACAGGCAAAACGCAGATGTTCTTTCATGGTTTTACCTGCAACTTTTTTATTTTCGTCATACCACCTGAAAGCAAGCAGGTTATCTGTTTCAGAACCTTCATATTTAATCTGTCCGATACCTTTGAAAAATTCCTTCCTTCCTTTTAGAATTTGCATGATTATTGATTTTTAATATGTTTTATTGATTTATCCATTATAATAGGGAAACATTTATAGGACGCAGATTTTTATTATGTTTATGATTTGCCCTGATTCTTTTAATTACTTTCTTATTATAATCCGCGATAGTCATAATGATCATACAGATCTGTGTCCCTTTCTTTTGTCCATACACATTGCGAAAACTTCGTGATTTTTACGGCATTAAATCTACAATTAAAATTTAATTTATTTTTTTACTTTTCATTTCTTTAAAAAAATCTAAGACTGCATAATACATGGGCTTCGGATGATAGCTGCCGTCAAACAAGGCAGGGCTCCCTTTCCGGTGCATTCCACGTGTCAGCCAACTGTCTTTTGTCCCCAGATTCCAGAAAGTAATCCCATAGCGTTGTTTTACCGGTACATATTTAAAAAATGATTGCAGTACGTAGCGGCATTTTTCAGCCTGCTCCTCCGCCAGCTTTTTCGTCATCACAAAATCCGGATGATCTGAGGGATTTACTTTAATGTCCAATTCTGAAATCCTGATCAACAAGCCGGTAGATGCCAGCTTTCTAAACATATTATCAATACCCTTATCGGGGGTATAAATACTGATATGCATTTGTGTCCCTATTCCATTAATGGGGATCTTTTCCGCTTGTAGATGATTTATCAAATTTACAACTGCCTGTAACTTTGTAGGATCAATCTCGAGATCATAATCATTGTAAAAAAGCAATGCTCCGGGATCTGCAGAATGCGCATATTGAAAAGCTCTTGCTATGTATTCTTTTCCCAAATATTTTCCCCAATAAAGATAATCCGTTCGTTCAGGGCCTGTTACCCTTAAATATCCAGAGGAGTCAATCGCTTCATTCACGACATCCCAGGCATGAATAGTATTCTTATAACGTGTTACCGTGGTAGTAATATATTTCTTTAAAAAATGTTCAATAGCCGCTGAATCTCCATGTAAAGTACAGGCATAAGATGAAACCTGCTGGTACCAGCAAAGATTATGTCCGTATATATTCAGCCCTTTTGCCAGGCACATTTTTACCAATGCATCGGCCTGAGAATAATCAAATGATCCGTCAGGTTTTACCACGGAACCGTTTTTCAGCGCATTGTCAAAAGTCACATTGTCAAAGTCAGCAGCAACAAGGCTGTCATAAGTCCGGTTGTATTTAATCGGGAAGTAACCGACCGCAACCCCGATAGGCACGGGTGAATAATTTTTCAAAGCAAGACCATCTTTGCTCTGTCCATATACATGACTACCGACAACCATCATCATTCCGATGATTGCCATATAAAAAATATTTATTAATTGTTTTCTCATTTTTAGGAATTTATATCAAAGCAGAAAACCATTCGTATATATGACAACCTTATTACCTTTCTATTTTTTGCAGAAAAAATAATTACAATATTTTAATAAGGTAATAAGGTTTTGTAATTTGTCGATTTGTTTTTCTACTAAGGTTATATTTATCTACCTTCTGAAAAAGAATTAGACTAATTATCATTTTACTTTGGTATTAGTTATATCACCACGCATCTGTCCTGAAGGGCGATGCCGGCAACCCCTTTTTGTTATAGAGATTCGCAACTACCGGGTCATCTGCCCATGCATACCTCACCGCCACCGGATGTTTGATATTGTCACTCCATACCTCTACTTTATCGGGTGCGATTATTTTCGCTTGCGCCCAGACAAATCTCCTATTCGCACCTGCAATAGTAAACCCTCCTTCCACTTCTCCCTGGCCGGGAGAGCTGTAAGATGAGTCTTTAAAAATCAGCCCCCCGCCGACATGCGCGAATGAAATAATGATTTTATTCCCTTCAATGGATGAGGATCGATAGATAGGTCCTGAATAAACAATATCTGCTCCATAAGCAATCTTTTCGGCAGCTAATGCCAGCCGGTCTCCTACCGGCTTTTTCCTGTCGGGATGGATATCATTCCATTCTCCCAAATCAATAGTTACCGCCATTGCCGTATTAGGAACAGATAAGCATTGTAATTGTGCATCTCTTAATTTCGCCCATCCGCTTATTTCAGAAGGCAGATAATTATAATCTCCAAAGCCCGGAAGCTGCACATACAAAAAGGGGATATTCCCTTCTTTCCATTTAGCTCGCCAGTCTGCAATCATAGACTCTTGCATTGCCTCGTAATTTTCTGGATGATCGGCATTACTTGCCCCCTGGTACCAGACAAAGCCTTTGATGGTATAAGGAATGACCGGAGCTACCATAGCATTGTATAATGCAGTGGGCTCGTTCTGCGGTGAAAAGCCGAAACCTCCGCCTCCGAAGAACCGGCGCGGAACGAATACTTCCCCCACTTTATATTGCCAGTAGCCCATCAGATTCACCGTGTCCTGCCCGGAAAACAGGTAGTAAGGTTTATCAGGAACGAAGCCTCCTTTTCCAAAATAGCTGGTAACACGAACCACAAATAAATTTTCCCCGGCTTTCAGCACTCCGGAGGGAACAGTATATCTTCTTTGCGGATATTGGTAAGTCGTATTGCCCACTTCTTTTCCGTTGATATACAACACATCAGCATCCACAATCCTTCCCAGAAAAACCCTTGCAGGCTTGCTTGCCATGGAAGCGGGCACCTCAATTTCTTTTCTATACCAAACTACTCCGTTGAGATCCCTAATCCCCTGATCGTCCCAATAGCCGGGAATACCGATCTGCCTCCACTCTGTAGGAATATAAGATGGGTCGTACCAGGGAATAGGTCCCGTCAGCCCCTCATCTTTAGGTCGTGGCATACTTTTACTGCCCATCAGCCTCCTTCGCTTCATGCCGTTGATGTAGGCAGTATCCTGGTCCCTTTCAATGATTTTCATCATAGAAGGAAAATCTTTCAGGCTTTTTTCACTCATCCATGCCTGAATGGGTGTGCCGCCTACGCTCGCATTGATAATTCCGATAGGCACATGATATTTTTGATATAAATCCCTTGCAAAAAAATAGGCTACCGCCGAGAAGTCACTGACATCCTGTGGAATGGCAGGCTTCCAGTAACCGTCTGGCAAATCGTCCTGTGGGCCTTGCAGGTTAGTTAAAGTCGGAATCCAGAATTGCCTTATTTCAGGATAATGTGCACCGGGAATTGCATCGGGATAATACACGCTGTGCAGCTTCACCTGATGCACCATATTGGATTGCCCCGAACAAAACCAGACATCACCTATCAATATATCGTGTAAAGTAATTTTATTCTTTCCTTTAATTTCCATCGTGTGAGGGCCCCCTGCTTTCATGGCAGGTAATTGCAGCATCCATTTGCCGTCTTCGCCGGTTTTGGCTTTATAAGTTTTGTGGTTAAAAGTCACACTTACTTTTTCACCCTTCGATGCCCATCCCCATAGATTGATTTTCGCATTCCTTTGTAAGATCATGCTGTCCCTTATAAGACGCGGCAATCTTACCTGTGCTATTAACGTCATTGAAGAGAGCAGCAGCAGCCCCATAATAAAGCTCCATTTTAAATTCATGTTTTTATACTTTTATAATAATGAATATTCATATATTATAGTTTTTTTTCAAATAGTGTTAATCATATTGCGGAATGTTTCCCACCAAGGCACTAAGTCCACCAAGGTATTTCTCTGCAGGATTCCTGATAAATTCGACTCATTGATACTATTAGTGCGCTTTTACTATGCTTTGTCCATGCTTAATCCATACCTGATCCATACTCTATCAATGCTTCATATAAGCCCTCAACCCTTTCAGGGTTGAGTTCCATTATCCTCCTTCGTCCGTGGGCTTTGCCCACGGTTATTCAGATTGATGCCTTTCAGGCATCCAACTTTTGAAACATTTTTATCTAGGCAACCTTGATTGATCATTCATCTTGTTTTTATTGTTTTATCTTATTTTCACCATTATCTGCGTAAAAGAATGGGCAGGGAAAGAATAAATAAACTTATTCCCTGTTATCCTAATATCTTTAGACACAGGAACATAATCCTTCCGTTGGGCATAGGTAAAAGGAGCGTTAATGTCATCACTATTGATGACGGTTACAGAAGCCTGTCCGGAAAGATCACCTGAATTACTTATGATTTCGGTGGCAGCGGCTTTATGTTCATGCCGGTTCACCACATTAATGACTAATGAGTTCGTTTCTCTATTATAGACAGAAGTGACATCCAGATACGGGATGCCCTGGTAGTAGGGACTGGTGCTAAAGGTATCACACTGCACTAACGGATTGATTGAGATGCCCCGGCAGTTGTTTGAAAATAACTTGAACGTATAAAAATCAGGAGCTTTATACAGATGGCCCAGAGAATCCCGCGACATAAGCGATGTCATCATCGTGTAGTTCGTCATCTTTACTACATTGGCATGACGAATGAAGTCATTGAAGTATTCGGCCATGGCCAGCGTAGGGAGCAATCCTCTTCCAAACGCAGCCCACTCGTCGAATGAAATATAGATCGGCTTACTCATCCTATATTTTGACCGGATGGTTGAAATGATGTCCGCCGTCGTTGTAATCTTGCGGTCCACGTCCATGGCGCCTTCTCCTATGTACTTATAATAGTCTCTTGAATTTTCCCAGTATCCATGAATGGAGACATAAGAGGCGATATTCCTAAGACCCGTGATCACTTTCCGGTTCCAATCTACCCATTTCCCGTCCGGAGCATAATAAGCTGATCCGCTGATAACAAACTTGAGGCTGTGATCAGCATCCAGCATGATCTTGGCAGCCTCCGTTGCAAATTTGATATAATCCTCCGCATCCTTATGCCCAATGATCCATGGCGAACCGTCCACTTCATTTCCCAGGTCCCAAAGTTTGATATCATAAGGTCTCGGATGTCCATATTTTGCACGCAGACCAGGGTAATAGCTATCCGGCTCCAAATCGCAGTATTCCACCCAATGGGCCGCCTCATCGAGTGTTCCGGTCCCTGCATTGATACAAACTACATTCTTTGACCCAATGGCTTTATTGAGTGCTACCCATTCGTCCGTCCCAACTCTGTTGCTGTCTATATATCCCCACGCCAGGTCCCGGAGCACGGGTCGCTTGTCTTTCGGACCAATTCCATCCATCCAGTGGTAGTCTGCCGTATAGTTGCCCCCGGGCCAACGCATGTTGGTTACTTTCAGCTCTTTTGCCGCATCAATGTAACGCTTGTCGAAACCGTCCTTATTCGCATAAGGCGAACCGGGATCATACAGGTTTCCATACACCGTGTTAAACTGGTGCTGTCGGGTGCCCCTTCCTATCGGCTCCATAAATACCCCATAAATCATTGGGTCAATCTGGCCGATAACCCGTCCTGTATCAAGAGTGATACTTGCCTGTTGCGCGACGACAGTTAGCGGCAGGAATACTAACAGCAGCAAAAATGTATTCTTCCTAATTCTTTCATGTGCTACATAAAGCATTTTTGGATAATTATTTTTCACCGTTAACTGATCATCTTATTAATAATTACAACATCCTTTCTGCGTTTTTCGGGTATAACTTTCAATTTTGTGATTTTGCCGTTTTGCACACGCCCTTCCACTATAGTCTTATAAGGAGCATGTAATTTAAAATCCGCCGTCCAGCCCTTGGGCCACGCAGGTAATAATCGGATACGTTTACCATCGCATTGCATCAACATCAGTTGCAGTGTTGACATGCCGGCTCCGCCGTTGTCCATGTCGGGCGTCCAATCACTATTCTTTGACCAGAACCAGGAGAAACGCTGGTCGCCATAGGAAGTAAATTCTTCGATTACAGCACTTTTTGCCGTATCCGTCAATCCAAGAAGAGCCGCCTCTATTCCATCCTGTCCCCAGCATTTACCATAATGGAACAATCGGGCGTCAAAGGTATTTCTGGCAATATGGAGACCCGGCTTTCCGACACCGTAAATCCGATAAGGAAATACGGTGTATAATTCAGGATTCTCCACGTTTTTAGGTTTACCATAAACTTGCGCAGGTAAGATGATTCGTTCACCATCTGGATCTCCGATCCCTTCCGGAGGCAGCTTACCATTCTTAGTAGTACCTATTGGAACTGCCGGTAGCTGATTCAGGACTGTGGTCCACATCCTGCGTTCTTCTTTGCCAGTTAACGTTGCGGGCAGAGCCAGCAATTGGGGAAGCACATCCTTTAAGCCGGCAATATCCGGTGTCGGATTCACCGCTGTTACCTGATACGTCTCAATGGACTGTGCCGGTTTCAACAATATCTTGCCGTCTGCGCTCCGGCCATAGTGCTGATCATAAAAAGTTATGATGGCGTTGGCCATAGGCAGCAGTGAGTTCCGTGCAAAATTGGTATCCTGAGTATAGTTGTAATAGTCCAGCATCTGGGCAAGTACTTCAAGCCCACCCTGAATGTGATAACGCATCCATGGGCTTTCCAATTCATCACCAGGATTATTCCAACCGAAATCATTCACATTAGGCAGTCCCCAAAAATAAATAGTTTCAATAAAGGCAGCCCCGCTGTGATGAAAATATTTGCGAGTATGGTCTTCAGCCAGAGGTAAAGCTTTTACATACATATTGAACCACGGCCTTATCAAATCATAGTCTCCGGAAGCAATCAAGGGCCAGTAGATGAGACGGGTATTTTGATTCCAATAACATGCACCCCATTTCCGGTAATCCGGATCATGATCTGCTTCACTCGAAATAGTGCCTGCCGGCAAATCATGCCCGACCGTAAAGAGCGACCCGTTAAATTTGACCGGCTGGGCACCACGGCCTGCACAGGCAGTCATAAAACGCTGGATAGCGTAGCTTTGGGAAACCTTTTCGGCATCAGGTGTGCCACTTACATTTATCCAACTCCGGTTCCAAAATTGTGCCCACCATTGCTGGTGTGCGTCCCAAGCCTTGCTTATCTTAACTGAATCAATTTCCGCAATTCTTTTATTAATCCCTGCACGCCATAACCCTGGCGATTGGGTTTGCCGGGTAAGCGCATAAATATCGAGTTCCTGAGAACGGGATGCTTTCGATGATTTTAAGGTCTGATCGTTTATACTTACCAGATACTTCCCTTTCATGGTAAGACCAAAGCAGCGATGCAAGAGCGGATCCGGATATTTGGAAAGCAAAGATTGCAAGTACTCCTGCTTAAAAACTATCGGGTAAATGCTATGTGTATTGAAGTGGCACCAGGATATCCGATTGTCTTTCGCCGGCAGGATAATATCGGGATAAAATGTTAGGCTGTCCGGATCATTTCCCCATTCAAAGAATCCCAATTGAGTGCGCCCAATAGCTTGCGGATCAAGATGATATTTTTTTGTTCGCCAAACTTCGGATGTTGCTTTCAGTTTGACAGGAGCTTTGGTTTGCACTTGCATGTGGATCACCGCATGATTGGCGTCCACCCAGATACGAACGAAATTGTTGCCCGAGCGAAGTTCCACATCACCGGCTTCCAATCTTAATGTTTGAGTAAATGAGGCTACATTGATAAATGGATTGGGTTCAAGGCTAACGCGCACTCGTCCAAGCTTCAGTAATTGGCCGTTCCCGCTCCATGAATCAGATTTAGCAATGAGCAATACAATATCACCATTCTGCTCTGTCCAAACGTTTAACGCTACATCGCCATTACCCAGCGGCATCGAACTATTTTCATTCTTACCCAAAGCGTTCCAAACGACATCGTACTTAGCTACGGATTTACTTCCCTGCGCTGATACGAATGAAGTTGGGAAAACCATCCACAATAAGAAAATCAAGGGGCATTTTAAGATCTTTCTATTATGCATTTCTTTAACTAAATATCTAAGTTAGAAAATTTTTATAAACCTCTCCCTTATATAAATTATTCATTTAAACCTTACCCAGTCTATTTCCACCTCTCCATCATTTTCCATCTGTACTATCAGATTATGCTTCCCGGGTCGAAATCCCGATAAAGGAGCGCTTATGATCCGCCACTCATTGCTTTTGGGAATTTTTACCCGGGCAATGACGGGACCATCCGGCTTATCCAACCGTACTTGTATCATACCTCCGGTTTTTGACCGAGCCCTGATATTTACCGCTCTCAACTTATCGCTTCCGAATTCCACACTGTTATATTGTATCCAGGCATTTGCAACGCTGAATATGGCCTTCCGGCCTTTAAATGTATAGGCAGTATCCAGAAAAGCTACCGAGGTTCCTTCATCGCTTTTTAAACTATACCTGTCAATCTGTATCTTACCGGTTGCCGCAGTCAGGCCTACACCGCGTAAGGTGGGAATCACCTTTTTAATCGTACCATCCGGATTGAAAAACAAGCTGTCTATTCTTACGGATCTGTTTTTGTCAAAATGCGGTGACAAGTCATTATGGTGATAGAACAGGTACCACTGACCCTTATATTGAATCACGGAACACTGGTTAGTCCAGCAATCCGGGGTGGCATCCATGATCACTCCGGTAACTTTAAAAGGTCCTACCGGATTACGGCTTATGGCATATTCAAGCCTTTCCGTTTTATCCTGTACATGCGGATAAACTAAGTAATAAATACCTTTTCGCTCAAACATATAAGGGCCTTCCTTCAGCCCTTTATCAGGCAATCCCTGAATCACCTCCGGACTACCTCCGAGCTCCAGCATGTTTTTTTTCAACTTAGCGATGTATATATTTCCTGCAGCCCAGATTAAGTAAATCCGTCCATCTTTATCCATGAGTATATCCGGATCAATTCCATGCACATTTTTAATAGGTTCAGCCTGTGGGATAAAAGGTCCATCAGGCTTGTCCGATACGGCTACGCCGATAGCAAAGCCCCTACCATAGGAAGGATCTTTAGGCGGGGCGGGAAAATAAAAATAATATTTCCCGTTCCGGTAAATACAATCCGGCGCCCACATGCTATATGAATTTGGTTTCACCCAGGGGACATTATCCTGGCTTACTATCACACCGTGATCGGTCCAATGTGTGAGATCCGACGATGAAAATACATGATAGTCTTCCATGCAGAACCACCCGGCTCGTCCGTGTCCCGGGGTAACAGGAATATCGTGAGAAGGATACAGATAAATTTCGCCGTTAAATACCCTTGCCGAAGGATCTGCAGTGAACTGATCCCTGATAATCGGATTTTGTGCCCCTGCATCTCTTACAAACAGAAAGCATAGCATGCACAAAATGATATATGATTTAAATGTTGTCACAGTTTATTTTTTATCCGATTGATTTCATCAGCTTGTCTTCCGGGATGCATCCTGAACCAATCAAAATCCACATATCCTCCCAATGTTTGTGTGGCGTAATTAAAAAGACATATCTTATTTCCGGTAAATATTGAAAGACTAAATCTCATTATCCAGTCCTTGCCCAGAGAAATAAAATGCTTGTTATCCAGGCTATATGAAAAAGACGCTTTGCTGGTACCGTAATCCGCAGACACCCTTAAGTAAATAGTATTTGCTTTGATAGCTGCAGAATCAATCGTTTTACCATTATACATCATCACTACATATTTGGAATCCTTCCATTGTTTTACAGCGATACAGGCGTATGGATTTTGAAATATTGCCAAGCCGGCTACATCGCCATCCATCATATTGCCAATGTCCATCTTTGTAATCCCAATAGTAGGAATGGATTTGGAATAGTAGGCAAACATTCTTTGGGTTAAGGTATTCCTTGCTTCGGGTAAATCAGAAACCACTTTTGCGGTTTCTAACCGCAAGTATCCGGGCCGCTGCGTCAGCGACCATTTATCGCGAACCGGATTATGATTCCAACCCCACTGCATGCCCAATTTCGTTTCGTTAAACTCATCCGATGTAGGCAACGTGGTCATTGGATATGCCTTTCTCCCCCCTATATCAGGCTTTTTATATGTAATGACTGCTTCTCCGTGAACGCCGACCATCGGCCATCCATTCACCCATTTCACAGGCTGCAGAGAGGGGAAACGGCCAAAGGCGCCCTGATCCACAAAAAGCATCGTCCACCATTGACCTGTTTGGGTTTGAACAAGAGCCCCCTGATGAATTCCAAAATTCGCACCCGGTATGGTGTCTCGCATGACTACCTTTTCCTTATAAGGACCGTACACATTTTTTGAACGAAGCGCCACTTGTATTCCATCTCTGGCCCCGTAAGTGGAATACAAGTAATAATAGCCATTGATCTTATAGAAATGTGTGCCTTCAAGACCATGGCGTATATCACCTGTAAACACCAACGAATCTTTTCTCATTGGGGAAAAATATTTGTTAAGCTCTGTGATATAAATTTTACTATTGCCATGTGCCACATAAATTTTCCCGTCATTGTCAAAAAGCAGACTCGCATCATAAAAACCTTTTGGCAAATGCCTGATCTTCCAAGGACCTTCCGGTTTGGAAGCCGTACACAAAAAGCCGCCCTCATCCAGGGTAATGAAAAGCAAATAATATTGACCATGATGATAGCGCAAGCAGGTCGCCCACTCCCCGTGACCGTACCGGTTACAGCCGTCAAGATCATAACACGGGCTAAAATCAAATCTTTGAACCGCGTTGCTGCAATATTGCCAGTTTACCAGGTCATGAGATTTCAAAATAGTTACACCCGGGAAAATAAACATGGTGGTATTGACCATATAATAAGTATTACCCACCCGTATGACATCCGGGTCAGGGAAGTCGGCAGGAATTACCGGATTTGTATAAGTTCCGTTGCCATTATCGCTATGATATTTTTGTGCTTTTACAGTTGTTATTTGCAATATCATTGCTAAAAGCCCTAAAATGCAGCATCTTATTAAATTTCTATTCCGGATCATCTTCCTAAGGCTTTATTTTTTGTTTTTTTTTAAGATTTCTTGAGAGGTCTATGGTCAGAATTCCAGGCACGTCCTGGATAAGTCTCATCGTTTTTTATCATGGTTTGCAGATCATGTACGGGCCGTTCTATATTATAAGGTATGGGCATCCTGCTGAACTGTTGAAAGTAGAGGAGGCACGCATCTTTCCAAAGCTGTGCATTCACACATTGTTGCCGGAGCTTGCTTTGCACTTTGTAAAATCGTTCCGTATCCACAAAAGGCTGTACCCTGTCCCAAATCTTTTGAAAATTGCGCACCTGGTCTAATCCCGCCTGATAATGGTAGCATAAATCAGCCCAGAGCGTACGCCCGTCTTTCATCACATAACCCCATGGAACATGGTGAAACCACAACAGGTATTTGTCGGGACAAGTTTGCAGGTTATTGAATTCCGAACTAAGCGGTTCGTGGTATTGGCTTACGGCATCACTACCCTTTCGCGTACGATTAAAGCCAATGCCTTCCGAATCCGCCCGGTGGAAGTAAGGGGGTGTCCAGTCTGCCCGAACGCCCTTAGGCGCCCACCAGGGGCCCGGCCCATAATGCCCTTTTGCAGAAAACAGATCATTTAATCCCAAAGGCGTCATATAATTCACGGCTGCTTCACGACTTTCCAGCATCATTCTTTTTACGGGCTTCAGAAAGAAGTCTTTCCAATAAGCTGAGAACACCGGCGGTCCTACCTGATCCGGCGGAGTTTGATAAAAGGTCAGCTTTATCCATTCGTCGGCAATTTGTGCGCTTGTCAGCCGGTTATTCCATGCCAGCCTGCCGAACGCATACCAATTAGCCTGTGCAAAAGGATGCCCGCACCAATTGGTATCCAAGCCTATATTAGCTACGCCTGCAATGGCGGTATACCTGCCTGCCGGCAAGCTACCCTGTACACATATCTTTTGCGATTGAAATTCCCATCATAATATTATTAAACCTGTCCAAGCCTCTCTTCAGACAAATAACACCTGGTGGTCCTTGCGAATTATAGCCTTTCCAC
>SCQT01000058.1 GCA_004322015.1 Chitinophagaceae bacterium | reverse complement strand
CCGCTCCGATAACCTCTTCTTCTTTTGTCATTTGTGTGCTTTTTTAAGCACACTCTAACAATTTTGTCCACCATGTCCCACAACTTTTCTGTCCACGATGTCAAAGAACTTATCAACTAAACAACAGCATTATCCTTTTTCCTCGTTTAGTTTAAAATTCGATAACTCTAAGGAGGATTAAAAAAAGATTTGATAATTTAAGAATAAGTTGTAAGTTCGTCGAGCAATCGTTTGCTAAGCTTTTCTTTGCCCCATTATTGTTAACTCAGCCTACTATCTTAGGGTGTTATCCTTATGGATCGAGTAATCTATCAGTAGTGATTATTAGCAGAATCATAATTAGCAGCATATAACCTATGCTTATAGTTTATACTGATTCAGGCTAATTCTTCTATTTCTATCTTATTATTACCGAAGCAAATAAGATTATCAAACAATATAATGATTAAAATAGTTAGAAATTACCTGGTCATTACACTCAGTCTTACACTATTATGTACCACCTTGTACGCACAAAAGTTCATTCATCCCGGTATTAACCAGTCCGGCCCGGACCTGGCATATATGAAAAAATTGGTACTAGATAGTGTTCAGCCATGGACGGCTGCATTTGACCGCTTAAAAAATGAGACTGATCTTTCATTTATTCCCCATCCATACACCCATGTACTGAGAGGCCCTTATGACAAGCCTGACGTCGGGGGTAGAGAACTATCTAAAAGCGCCAACATGGCTTACAATTGTGCTCTACTCTGGTATATCACGAATAAGAAAGCCTATGCCAATAAAGCCATCCAGATCATCAATGCCTGGTCAGATACACTATGGGATTTTGACTACAACGATGCAAAGTTATTGGCTGCCTGGACCGGTCATGTCTTTTGTAATGCTGCTGAAATCTTACGTTATACGGCCTCAGGTTGGAAACAGCAAGATATAGACCGGTTCTCGGGAATGCTGATGACTGTCTATTTTCCCTTTCTCAGGTATTATTACCCTACTGCTAATGGAAATTGGGATGGCGCTATAGGTCATACGTTAATGGCCATTGCAATATTTACGGATAACAGACCTTTATTCAACCATGCAGTGGACCATTTCCTGCATGGCTCGGTAAATGGAAGTCTTTTTAAATACATTTATCCAAATGGAGAATGCCAGGAAAGTCCAAGGGATCAGGGACACGTACAGTTAGGAGAAGGTGAATTTGCAGGAGCGGCTCAAGTGGCTTATACACAGGGAGTAGATCTGTTTTCTATAGGGAATGACAGGATAGCTAAAGGATTAGAATATACAGCACAGTTTTTGTTAGGAAAAACACCCTATTGCTACTGCGAGATATCACCCCGTGGGAAAAAGCTGAGTGATAATTATGAATATGTGTACCGTCAATATTCCGCAATGGGTATAAAGGTACCCTATATCAAAGAAGCAGCCGATAAAATTCGGCCCAATGCCTCCAGAAGTATTTTGACATCAGTGCGTGCCTCCTTCAAGAACTTGACTAGGGTTTCCAAAAACCTTCCTCTTGATACTACAGCATACATTGCGGGAGCAGGAAATAAGCAACAGATGGAAGTCCCTAAGAATGCTATTTGGGTATCTACCACACAATCTGTACAAGCAGCCCTTGATAGTGCGGCTGGAACAGGTCGGTGGGTAATAATCACCAACGGCATCCATACGCTAAAAACCAGCCTTCGAATTCCTAGTGGTGTTACTCTATCAGGAGAAGGAGAGAAATCTATAATCTTTTTATCTCCTAGTTCAGGTGAACGAGACGCATTGATAAACAAACAGGCAGATATTCATGACGTCACGATAAGAGACTTAGTTATAGAAGGTGGTCTTTCGCCCTTAACATCTACTGACCCTAATAGTAACAGGTCATTTCGTAATAAAGGGGACCGGGGAGGAATAATTTTTCGTTCCGAAGAACCAGGAAAGATGTATAATCTTCGTTTTATAGATATTACAGTGAGGAATTGTACATATAATGGAGTATTTATAAGCGGAGCGGAACACCTTAGTTTTATCCGGTGTAATTTTGATGAAAATGGGGCTGCGGTAGTGCCGGGTCCAAAACTACAACACAACTTGTTATTAACGCATTGCCATAACGTTAGAATCGAAGAAAGCCGGTTAGATACTTCCCCTTATGGAGCCGGGATAGCCCTCTTGAATTGTGCCGATGTTAGTTGCGTCAATAATGAAATCGCACGTAATGCTTATCATGGAATTCTTATTGCGCAATCATCAGATGTGGAAATAAACAATAATCTGATAGAGGGTAATAACGAAAGTGGTATTATGTTGGAATTTTTATACAAAGGTTCCAGCGACATTACAATCCAACATAATCGGATTCATTTTAATAGCGGCTATGGAGTGGAATCTTATAATACAAAGCAAATACAGCTAAAAGACAACGTTTGTAAAGGGAATGGAATTTTTACGGGTATTATCAGTGATAAAAATCAAGTGAAGATAACTAGTGAGACCAGGATAATGTTTTGATAAAAGAGGCTTTCCCGGATAAAGATCTTTTGAATGTTTGCCTAACCGGTGAATTATAATTTAATTATATTGTTATGATAATATTAAAGAAAATGACGGTGATAAAAGCATGTGTTGTATTTATTTTATTATATTTATTTTCCTTTTCTTCACTCAGAGCCCAATTAACGAATTCTGGAGAAAGATATAATACTGTTTCTGCCTCTTGGATTCGTGATCATGTAACTACTAATCCCGTAACATCATCCTGGATTAAAAGCCATTTAAAAAAGCAAACACCTCGTTTATTGCTTACTACAGAAAGTTTGCTTAAGGTAGAACAAAAGCTAAGAGGAGATACTTTAATCGGAACTTATTACAAATATTTACATCATTATGCGGATGAGATATGTCTCATGCCTATAGTGAAAGAAGAATTGATTGGTCCTCGCGTACCTGCCATTGGAGAAGTCGTGCAGAGGATTGAAATCTTAGCATTTGTTTATCGAATAACCCGTAATTCAAAATATTTGGATCGCCTTAACATAGCTTTAAACGTAGCAAGTAATTTTACTAAGTGGGATTCCATTCAGTTTCTTGGTCATGCTACAATGTCTTATGGCCTTGCTGTAGGAGTTGATTGGGCCGGGAAGTGGCTCCCCGATAGCACGGTTGAAAAGGCACGGACTGCTATTAAGAAGCAATTAGAGAGCGCTTTACAAAGCAAACAGTGGTGGGAACAAGCTCCTAATAACTGGAACCAGGTCTGTCATTCAGGGTTATCTGCCGGAGCTCTCGTACTGGCTGACCAATATCCAAAGTTAGCCGCGGAAGTGATTAAAAGGGCAGTTTATGATCTCCCTTATGAACTGGCAGAGTATTCACCAGATGGCGCTTACCCTGAAGGCCCAAGCTATTGGGGATATGGAACCTCCTTCAATTTGATGGCGATTTCTTTTTTTCAATCAGCCCTTGGCACTGATTTTAATCTTCCGGAATCTCCGGGATTTATTAAAAGTGCCATTTACCGTATGGAAGTTGTCGGACCTTCAGGGGAATCTTTCAATTATTCCGATGCCGGCACAGGAGGGTTGAATTTATCTATTCGTGGGGATTTAGCCTGGTTTGCACAATACACAGGTAACAGTCTATATTTAAATAAGAAGGAATTTCTCCTTCTTATTCATGATGCCATGAAACGAAATGCAGCCCCGCCAATGTTCGCACCTCTCCAGCTAGTTTGGTTGGCAGAATTCAAAGAGAATAAATCCGAGTTGCTGCCAACCGATTGGAAAGGAGAAGGCTATAATCCTATTGCTGTCTTTAGAGGGGATAAAGATGATTCGCATCACTTTTATTTGGGGGCTAAAGGAGGACGGGGGAGTCTCAATCATGGGAATATGGATGCCGGATCGTTTATATTTGAATTGAACGGCGTACGTTGGGTTATTGACCCCGGCACGCAAGATTACCATGATTTGGAGAAAACCGGACTCAACCTTTGGTGCAAGGATCAAAATTGTCAGCGCTGGACACTACTGACAAAGAATAATTTTGGCCATAGTGCCCTTACTGTAAATCATACTTTGTTTAATGTTGATGGATTTGTACCCATAGTTGAGTTTAAGGAGGGTGTCCAACCGGAAGTTACCTTCGACATGAGTGGACTTTACTTTAACAATCTAAAAAACATCACAAGGCAATTTGTAAAAGAAAATGATGATTCACTTTTAATAAAGGACAAATTTGAAGTAACCTCTTTAACTAAAATGATCACCTGGCAATTAATGACAACTGCTAATGTAGGAATTGTGAAAGGTGGGGCTATTTTGCAGAAGGATGGCAAACAATTAAAACTCCAGATTCTTTCTCCTTCTAATATTACAGTATCTGTTGTTTCATTAAATCCTCCACCCTTAAAGCTTGATAAAAGAATAGAAAACCTGAAACGTATTGAATTGCACGTTCCCGCTTGGACCGTTGAAAATGGGGTAGGGGTTATTGAAGTAAGACTTTCTGGCGGGTAAAGTAGGATGAGATTTCCTTTATGTCAAAAAACAAAATAATTTTCACATGAAGAGTAATTTGTGTAGATGGTATTTGGTTTCTGTATAATGGAAAAATTAAAAAAGATTTGATTGGAAGAGAAGCCTTCCTGTGCGAAACATCTTGGATTAGGGACTTTATTATTTCAACTCAACCACCAGGAACTGAATAAGATTAATTATTAGACTATGTCACAAACGAAATTGAGAATGATAAGGAGTATAATTGTAGTTCTTGTCCTTTTGCCATGTATCCTGTGTGAAGTGCAAGCTCAAACAAAAACCGGCCAGAGTGCAATTACTCACGTGATACTGCTTTCTCCGGATAAGCAAACCCGATTTGAATTGAATTCGAAAGCAGGTACATTATTCTACCGCATCTTTTATCATGACGGAGAAATAATGAATTGGTCAAGACTGGGATTTGTAGTGAATGGCTGCACCGCAGGGATCCATACGCTCATCACAAACAGAATAGCCTCAACTCACAAAGAACGTTTTGCATGGCGGCTCGGTGAAAATGATTCTATTACAAATTACTATCACCAACTTGTCATGAATTGCAGAAGTAATGATCTCCATTTCAATCTGATCATAAGAGCTTTTAATGGAAGCATTGCTTTCAGATATCAGATACCCTTCCAGTCTGAGTTTAAAAATGGCAGGATCACCAAAGAACTAACCACTTTTGTTTTTGACAGGCCTCTCACTATTTACCAATATAACCAGGAGTCAGTTTATACGCCGATGAATGTGGATTCACTCAAAGGGAGCTGCGATTTACCAGCAACGCTTACTGATTATAAAAAAACTTATATATATATCGGAGAAGCTGATAATGATAATTATACCAAAGCAGAATTAACAAAAGGTATTTTGGATAACAGCTTACAGATATCTTTCATGCATGATTCTGTGGTGCAAACTTCCGGTTCCTTTGAAACACCCTGGAGAACGATCAGCATCTCAAATACTGCCATTGGCCTGCATGCTTACAGTGATCTAAATCTCAGGTTGGTCAGGCCGCTAACAAATGCCATACCTTCATGGATCAGACCGGGCAAATTGATCAGGGCACAATTGAATACCGAAAGCGGTATGCGTTGTGTGGATTTTGCCGCAAAGCATCATTTTCAATATGTATTGTTTGATGCAGGCTGGTATGGCAAAGAATTTAATTCTATTTCTGATCCCAGAACTTATATAGCCGGACTGGATATGCCCAAAATTATTCAATATGGAAAATCGAAGCACATCGGCATCATTGTTTATGTGAATTATGTAGGCTTAAGAAAGTACCTTGATCAGCTCGTTCCACTTTACAAAAAATGGGGAGTAGCCGGAATGAAATTTGGTTTTGTGGACGGGCTGACCCAAGATGGGATCAGGTGGCTGGTATCCGCTGTGAAAGAAGCAACTGATGCAGGGTTTATTATAGATGTTCACGATAATTATAAACCTACCGGGCTGAGGAGCATGTATCCTGCATGGCTTACCCAGGAAGGAATTAGAGGAGATGAACATGGGCCGGATGCTTTTCATACTACTGTACTTCCTTTTACCCGTTTCCTGGCAGGACCGGCAGATTTTACGTTTTGCTACCCGAATTCAAAAAATAGCTTTAACCGTAATCTCAAAGTAAGTATGGCGCAGCAATTGGCATTAAGCGTTATCTATTTTAGTCCCTTACAATCTATGTTCTGGTATGGTAAGCCCGAAGATTATACCAATGAAAGGGAAATAGAATTTTTTAAATATGTCCCCACGGTATGGGACGAATCGCATTATCTGAAAGGAGAGATAGGAAAATATATCAGTGTGGCAAGAAGGAATGGGAAAGTTTGGTTTATAGGAAATGCTGCCGGCTTACAAGATTGGAATGATTCCATAAAGCTCAGTTTCCTGAGCCCCGGTAAAATTTATCAGGCTGTGATATATGAAGATAGTGCAGAAGGGGGAATACATAAAAGGATTATAGAGGTGCAAAAGGGGGATATTTTTCTCATTCATATTAAGGCAAAGGGTGGGCAGGCCATCATAATAACCCAGATAGGGGAATTGTAGTTAGTAGTCAGAGTTTAAATAAATTGACTATAAGACGATCTCTAAACATTTATTGGATTCATTCAATCGAAGAAGAAAGTAAAATAAGGTATAGTTAATGTACATGAGCTAA
>SCQT01000057.1 GCA_004322015.1 Chitinophagaceae bacterium | reverse complement strand
GATCCTTTAATTGTTTGTCATTGAGATGGGCTACCAATTTTAATGTTCGCATACTTCAGGTTTTTATACCCAAAGATACAAAAAATATATATTATCATTATTGATAGCGGTTTATTATTACACCGTCGCCAGCGCCTGCAAAATATCATACTTCGTGATAATATTAAAATGCCCGCTTTCATTTTGTGTCAGTACGGCGCCGTTGTCTTTGTTGATATAAGCAGATAATCTCTCAATCGGCGTATCTTCATCCACGACCGGGAATGGCGCTTGCATCACTTCTTTCACAGCCACATCTTTTATTTCGGGTGAGTCTATGATCTTTCCGAACAATGCCCCTTCAGAAATGGAACCTATCGGCCTGCCATCCTCAATGACCGGAATATGCTCTATATCAAATTTCTTCATCCGGGCAACCGCATCCCTGACTTTATCTTCGGGTTTCAAAGTGACCAAAGGCAGCCCCGATCTGGCAGAAATAATATCTTTTACGTTCTTTACATGCAGAAAACCGCGCTCCAGCATCCACTGATCATTATATACTTTACCTACATAGCGGCTTCCGTGATCATGAAATATCACGACTACAAAGTCATTCTTCTTTAACTTGCTTTTTAGTTGCATCAAACCTTGTATGGCAGATCCCGCGGAATATCCGGCAAAGATTCCTTCCTCTTTGGCAATGCGTCTGGTCATGATCGCTCCATCCCTGTCTGTCACCTTCTCAAATAGGTCAATAGCGCTCATATCAAAGTTAGCCGGCACAAAATCTTCACCTATCCCTTCTGTAATATAAGGATACACTTCGTTCATATCTTTTACACCGGTATCAAAATATTTTTTTAATAAAGACCCGTAGGTATCAATAGCCCATACCTGAATTTCAGGATTTTTTTCTTTTAAAAATTTTCCCGTGCCTGAAACTGTTCCGCCGGTCCCCGCCCCCACCACCAGATGTGTGATCTTCCCGTCTGTTTGTTCCCATATTTCCGGACCTGTCTGTTCATAATGCGCCAGACGGTTCGCCAAATTGTCGTATTGATTCACATAAAGGGAATTGGGAATTTCTCTGGCCAATCTGCGTGCCACAGAATAATAAGATTTCGGATCTTCCGGTTCCACATTGGTTGGACAAACTATTACCTCCGCGCCCAGGGCGCGTAAAATATCCACTTTTTCCTTGGATTGTTTATCAGTAGTGGTAAAAATGCAGCGATACCCTTTAATGATCCCTGTAAGGGCCAATCCCATACCCGTATTGCCGGAAGTGCCTTCAATGATCACGCCGCCGGGTTTCAATTGTCCCGATTTTTCCGCTTCTTCTATCATCTTCACCGCCATGCGATCCTTAATGGAATTTCCCGGATTGAATGATTCCACCTTGGCATACACAGGACATGGCAGGGAGGAAGTGATTTTGTTTAACCTCACTAAGGGGGTATGACCGATGGTTTCCAGGATGTTGTTGAATAGTTGCATATTTATTAAAAAGACGGTGAATTTATTTTTTCAAAAATAGGACAAATATCTTAAAACTCCTTCCTAATCCATTTCTTTGTAAGTTTGTCGAAATTTTATTTAGTGCAAAAAGAGATCATTTTTGTAACCGGTATCGGCACCGGTATCGGCAAAACAGTCGTATCAGCTATTGTTACCGAAGCCCTGGAAGCCGATTACTGGAAACCGGTGCAATCAGGACTGGATGAAAAAACAGATACGGATATCGTTCGTTCGTTGATTTCCAATAAAAAAACTTCTTTCTGGAAAGAAGCCTTCAAGCTGCAAACTCCCGCCTCGCCTCATCTTTCCGCCCGCATTGATAATGTGCATATTGACCTGAATGACATCGTTCATTCATTTGAACAACAATACCGCGATCATCCTGTGGTGATAGAAGGCGCAGGCGGATTAATGGTTCCGTTGAATGAAAAAGATTTTTATCCCGACCTGATCCCTCTGCTGCATGCCAAAGTGATCGTAGTGTCCAACCAATATTTAGGAAATATCAATCACTCGCTACTGACAGCAGAAGTGTTAAAGCTCAAAAAACTGCCGGTAATCGGATGGATCTTTAACGGCACCTATCATATCAATGAAGAGGATATAGTCCGCTGGAGCGGCTTTCACAAAATCGGCAGGGTGGAAACAGAAGAAAAGATTAATTCCAATATCATCAGGCAATATGCTGCTAAAATAAAACCAGGGCTGGTTGAATTATTAAAAGGTTAGTTTATGTCATCACACATCATTGAATGTATTCCTAATTTCAGTGAAGGCAGAGATGCCGGGGTCATCAGGCAAATTGCGGCGGAGGCGGAAAAAATATCCGGTGTAAAGCTATTGGATGTGGATCCGGGAAAAGCTACTAACCGGACAGTTATCACTTTTGCCGGCGAACCTGAAAAGGTGATTGAAGCCGCCTTTCAAATGATCAAAAAGGCAGCAGAACTGATTGATATGAGCCGGCATCACGGAGAACACCCGCGCATGGGAGCTACGGATGTTTGTCCGCTGGTACCTGTTTCGGGGATCAGCATGGAAGAATCGGTGGAATATGCCAGGGAATTAGGAAAAAGAGTCGGGGAAGAATTGAATATCCCTGTTTATTTATATGAATATGCAGCTACCTCCCCGGTGAGAAAAAATCTGTCCGTTATCCGTTCAGGGGAATATGAAGGGCTGGAGAACAAATTAAAAGATCCTGCATGGAAACCGGATTACGGGAAAGCAGTTTTTAATAAACGCTCCGGAGCCACTGTGATCGGGGCCAGGGATTTTCTGGTCGCATATAATGTAAACTTAAACACTACCTCTGTCAAATTAGCTAATTCCGTGGCTTTTGATGTGCGTGAAAACGGCAGAGTGAAGAAAGAGAAAGGAATAACTGTGCTGGATGAAAAGGGGAATGTGGTACGCGAACCCGGATTGCTTAAATCCGTCAAAGGCATAGGATGGTATATCAAAGAATACGGCATTGCGCAGGTTTCCATGAACCTGACTGATCTGAGAATTACTTCTGTACATGCTGCCTTTGAAGCCTGCTGTCAAAGCGCAGAGAAGCATGGTCTGCGGGTCACGGGAAGTGAATTGGTCGGACTGATCCCTTTGCAATCTTTGCTGGATGCGGGAAAATATTTTTTAAACAAACAGAAACTTTCGTCGGGTGTTAGCGAGAATGAATTAGTGAAGATGGCCGTTAAATCTTTAGGGTTGGATGATCTGGCGCCTTTTGATCCGCAAAAAAAAATAATCGAATACGTGATGCAGGATAAAAATAAAAAAAGCCTTTTGCAATTGGATTTGGAAGCATTTGCAGATGAAACGGCTTCTGCCGATCCTACTCCGGGTGGTGGTTCCGTCAGCGCTTATATAGGCGCTTTAGGGGCGGCATTAGTCGCTATGGTAGCTAACCTGCGACCTCCGAAAGATTCCGCGAAGGACTGGGATTATTTTTCCGGAATGGCGGAAAAAGCCCAGCGAGTCAAGAAACAACTACTGCAACTGGTGGATGAAGATACTGAAGCTTTCAATCGGGTCATAGAGACGTTCAAACTCCCCAAAAATACTCCAGAGGAGAAAGAGCGCAGAAATCAAGCCATTGAAGAAGCCACCCTTCATGCTATGGAAATCCCCCTGCAAACCATGGAGATCACATTAAAGAGTTTTGAGATCATAGCAGCCATGATACAATACGGTAACCGGAACTCCGTCAGTGACGCAGGTGTTGCCGCTATTTGCTGCCGCAGCGCTGTTTACGGAGCCTGTCTGAATGTAAAGATCAATGCCACCACACTAAAAAACCAGGAGAAAGCCAGACCTTATTTAATGGAGGCCTCTGAAAAGGTACGGGAGGCGATTCACCTGGAAAGAGATGCGCTGGACAGAATAGAAAGCACGTTAAAAATGCCCTGATGATAGAAAGCTATTCTCACCGAAATTCTTTTGTTTAACAATATTTTTGCCCTCAGCCGTTTATATTTGCGTCTTTATGTTAGCATTATTCAGAAAAGAGATCAATCAACTCTTCAGCAGCGTAAACGGTTATCTGAGCGTCATCTTGTTTTTAGCAGCCAACGGCTTGTTCCTGTTTATTTTCCCTGATACCAATATTTTCAATAACGGCTATGCTACTTTAGACACGCTTTTTAATCTTGCGCCCTGGATATTATTATTACTGATACCTGCAGCTACCATGCGGCTGTTTGCAGAAGAATGGCGAAGCGGCACGATGGAATTGCTGCTAACCCGCCCATTAAGCGAATGGCAGGTAATCGGAGGAAAATATTTATCAGGAATATTTCTGCTGCTGTTCGCGCTGATACCTACCATCGTTTACTATTTTGCCATCCGGTCACTGGCGGTCACCCCTTCTGATGTGGATACCGGCGCCATGGCCGGCTCCTATATCGGATTATTCCTTTTAGGAAGCGTATTCACCGCTATCGGGCTTTGGGCTTCTTCCGTAAGTTCCCAATCTGTAGTGGCTTTTTTAATAGCGGTATTTACCTGCTTTATTATTTATACGGGTTTCGATGCATTAAGCAGCATCCCAGCCTTTGAAGGAGGCCTGGACTATTATTTACAATTGACCGGCATCAGGTACCATTATCAATCCATCAGCAGAGGCGTTGTAGTGGTGCAGGATGTCATTTATTTTTTAAGCATGGACGCTTTGTTTTTATACCTGGCAAAGCTGTCATTGGATAAGAGAAAGTGGGAATGAGGTAGAATGTATCAGGTTTCAGGTTTCAGGTTTCAAGTTCCGTGTTCATTCTTATGCTTTACGGGGTTTTGATAAAGTGTTGTGCGGAAGAATAATCGGTCAAATTTCAAATAAAAAATTTCAAATAGTATTGTTGAAGAAAGGCGCCTATATAAAACGAAAACATCTCAGGAATTTCTTCCTGTTTTTTATGACGTTGATTGCTGTCAACATCAGCGCATCCTATATACACACCCGTATTGACCTTACAAGTGAAAAACGGTTTACCCTCTCCGCTCCTGCTAAAAAGTTGTTAGAGAACCTGGATGGCACTGTCAGAATAAAGGTTTTCTTAAAAGGAAAATTTCCATCCGGTTTCCGGCATCTGTCGGAGTCGGTGAAAGAATTGCTGGAGGAATTCCGTCGTTATGCCGGGCATCGTATCACGTATGAATTTGTGAATCCTTTGGCAGGGTTGCCCGACAGCACACAAATGAAGGTAAGAGATTCACTCACAGCCATGGGTATCATGCCTTATAATGTGAAGGCACAGCAAAATATGTCGGAAGGAGTTTCTGTCCAGTTAATCTTTCCCGGAGCTTTGGTGGATTATGACGGTCATGAGATGCCGGTGAATCTGCTGCAGCCTCAGCCCGGCCTGGACCCGTTACAAACTTTAAATCATTCCGAAGCGCTGCTTGAATATGATTTTATGCATGCCATCGGGCAGCTATCCATGAGAGAACCTCCTTCGGTAGCTTATATGTTGGGAAACGGCGAACCGCTTACTCCGAAGGTGTATGATGCATTGAATGTAATACAACAAAATTACCAACTGGATACTATCAACTTAGTTACCAGGCCTTATATCTCATCTCAATACAACGCAATAGTCTTTTTAGCGCCGGAGATGCCTTTTACAGAGGATGAAAAACTAAAGATTGATCAGTATGTCATGCAGGGAGGGAAAATTCTATGGTGCTTCAGTCCCGTCCAGGCTTCCATGGACAGCCTGCAGAAACAATCATCTTTCCTTGCGTTTGACAAAGGGTTGGATATAGATGATTTGTTATTTAATTATGGCGTTCGCATCAATGCGGACCTGGTACAAGACCTGCAATGTTTTTCCATCCCCATCACAGTGGGAAATATGGGAAACCGTCCTCAGATTGAACGGTTGCCCTGGCCTTTTGATCCCTTGCTGATGCCTCAGCAGGACAATCCTGTTACTAAAAACATGGATGTCGTACTTTCACAATTCCCCAGTTCCATTGATACCACCGCCGCCAGGGGCATACGAAAGACTGTTTTGTTAGCCACCTCCCAATACAGCCGTACCATCGGAACACCTTTTAAAGTCACATTGGAGAGTGAAAAAGTCCAACCTGATCCAAGGTTATTTACCAAGCAACATATTCCAATTGCGGTATTGCTTCAGGGAACTTTCCCGTCCGTTTTCAAAAACCGGCTCAATGATCAAATGCTGGCTCAGGTACAAATAAATTTTCATCATCCGTATAAAAGTCAAAGCAGCGATACAAGAATGATCGTGGTTTCAGACGGGAATATGTTCATGAATGCCGTTTCTCCGCAGGATGGTCCGCTGGAAATGGGTATGGATCCTTATACCCGGCAGCTATTTGCCAATCGTGAATTTTTCGAGAACTGCCTGACCTACTTAACCGATACTACCGGTATCATCCAGGCAAGGAACAAGGATTTCAAATTACGCTTATTAGATAAAGCTAAAATCGGACAACAAAAAACAACCTGGCAGGTCCTTGCTTTTCTCATACCTATTGCATTCGTTTTATTGTTTGCAGTTATTTTTCAATTCGTCAGACAGAGAAAATTTGCTGAATAGGTCTTGATCTTTGATCTTTGATTTGTGATCTGTGATTCGTGATCCGGAGAATTTGATAGCTGATGTATAATATTTGAAAAGTTCACAATCGGATAGTGGATCCCCAACCTTCGGGACTGATAACCGGCTACTGATACAGGCCTTCCAGGTCTTACCTTCGCTTTGACCTCTTGTGGATGATATAACGAAAGAAAATAAAAATATGATTGACCAAGTTATTGACCACCCCGTAATGCTTGTTAAATATCTTGTATCGCTCTCTCCATGCTGATTTTTGATGAATCCGGGAGGCGCCGCCTGCCCTGAAGTTACAAATGATCTCACGGGTATTACAGATGCTTTTGCATTGCTTCAGACAGCGGATCATCCAGTCAATATCCGCACAAATGCGATATTGCAGGTCATACGGTAATGCCAGTGAACGGCGGATAATAAATGCCTGATGCGATACCACCATGCCCCATCGCAAGCTTTTCCATGTAAGATATTCCGGCACCTGATGGGGTGTTTTCACCGAACGTAATCCTAAGGCCTTCCCCTTGTCGTCCACAATCATTGCCTCTCCGTAATATACATCCGCATTTTCACAACAATTAAAGACCTCTTCAACCGTTTCGGATGAATACAGCGCATCATCGGCATTCAAAAATAACACATAATCTCCGGTGGCATATCGCAAGCCTTTATTCATGGCGTCATACAATCCGTTATCCTTCTCAGAAATGATCTTAGCGATCCTGTTTTTATACTTATTGATCCTGCCTAATGTTTCATCCACCGAGGCTCCGTCAATAATGATATATTCAATATCAGGGAATGTCTGAGTAACTACACTCTGAATCGTGCTTTCAATTGTTTTTTCTGCATTGAAACAAACTGTGATAATACTTAAGGTAGGGGAATACATGTAAGGTCAATTAATATTCTAACGGAGACATTCCAGTATGGCGTATTCTGATTATAATTATTTTATTCCCTTTAATGTGATAAGATATTCTAAAATTATAAATAGTAAAGGCTCTGTAATTCCCTCTTTTATTATTTGTTTTAAACCTGTCCGGCGGATATATTTCGGGGTGAATTGGAAGATCATTGATCCTGATTCTGATTTTCTCTATTACCTTTTCGGCATTTTGAGAAGAATCATTTTTTATGTATTCGTATATTACCTCAAGCTGCTTTAATGCTCCTTTATTCCAGACTATTTGTCTTTCCATGAATTTATCGCTTTTAATGCTTCTTCATGGGTAATGTAATTGCCGGATACCACTTCTGATACTGCTTTTTCCAGCTCTTCATTATATTCCTTCAAAGTCTGTCTCTTAGTTCCCTTAGGAGCAGGAATCTCCGGATCATCTTCTTCAAAATAGTCATATTCGAGGCTTTTAAGAAAAGCCTTTAACACTTTTTCTTCGCGTTCGTTATGGGGTGAAACAATAATAGACATAGTAAAGAATTTAATAGAGTAAAGTTAGGGAATTTTATCCGTTTATCAATTAGGCCGAATAATATTTGGATGTGTGGTAAGTACGGACAAATAAGATTTGGTATTGAAAAGGGTATTCATGCTCCCTTTCTTTTAAGAGTGAAAGCCTTCTTATAAGTACGGATATTGCTCTGCTACACAGCACCCCGACCTTAGTAGAAAAGCAAGGACTCGTACTCCCAACCTTACCTGCCTGCCGGCATAGGCAGGTTACATTATTTTTGCCCTTCTCTTCCAGCCGGATTTAAGGTCTTTTGAAAAAAATGTATGAATTTATCGTATTCTTCAGCGAAACTAACTTTTTTGTGATGTTCAAATTGATTCAGAATATATTTTTCGATTCTCTCTCGATGTTTCTCTTCAATGAGCTTTAAACGATGAATGGTGGTAAAGATAAAATGAGTATATAAATTGTTGTATTCAATCTTCATAGAATAATGTAATAAGGTTCAACAATTACTGGCATTTCTCTACTAAGGTTTGGCAAGTTAAATCATTAAAGTCTGTTTCACAAATCATTTTTCCGGCAACTTCAGATCCAAACTATCCATCACCTCAAAATATTATTTCACCGCCAATGATTCGAACAGCTCAAAATATCGTTCACCCATCGTTTTGACATCGAATCTTTCTTCGGCAATTCTTCTGGCGTTCTGTGAGAAACCGGCGTATAAGCTTTCGTTATCCAATAGATACCGTATGTTTTTTACAAACACAGCCGCATTGCCCGGTTCAATGACAAGCCCGTTTTCATTATGCTGAATAATTTCCGCACATCCTCCCACATCGAAGGTAATGCAGGGTATTCCGCAGGCAATGGCTTCTATCAATGTGTTGGGCAGGGTATCCGCTTTGGTGGGATGAATATAGATATCAGAAGCCTGCAAATATTGAATATACAGGGATTCATCGGTGACATAACCCAATGGTTTTATTTGAATATACTTGAAAGAATGATGAATATGCCCGCCGCCTATTGTAAGAATGCATACGGGTTGTTTTTCCAGGTCTAATAAACGGAGCACCTCCAATAAAAGTTGTCCGCCTTTATGTTCGCTTTGCATCAGTTTTTCGGCAGAAAAAGAAATCACTTTTAAGCCCGGATCAATGCCCGCCCGTTTTTTGGCATTTGCCTTATCCGAAGGTCTGAATTTGTCTAAGTCTATCCCGTTATAGACCTGTACTATCTTTTTTCCTTCCAATAAAGGGCTTTGTTCCGCTAAATGAAACAGCCATCTTGAAGGGGTTACCACAGTAAGATGACTATGTCCGTATATCTTCTTTTTATTTTTTAACAGCATGTTCCCCAAGGGCAGGCCGATAGAGGGAAATAATTTTCTTTCCCGCTTACCCGCTTTCATTTGTTTCCAGCTTTCATCTCCGAAAGTATGGGCTGCATTCGCGGTAAACGCCCACATATCGTGCAGAGTCCAGACTACCGGGGCAAGAGCGGATAGATATTCCATCAGGGATGTTTTAAAATATCCGCCATGGATATTGTGCAGGGAAATAATATCCGGCTGAAATTCTTCCGCATATCTTTTGATCCTGCCTGTGGAAAAAGGGAACCATTTATACTGTAACCCTAATTGGTTCGTGAAAAAATTAATTCCTTTTTCTATATTGTTTTCCAACCCCGGTTTACGTGCAGAGAAAACAATATCCGAAGAGGATTTTTTAATGCCCACAACAAAACGATCCTCTGTATTTTCAGCTTTTACCAATTGTTCATGCAAACGCCAGGCTGCTATAGCGGCGCCTCCATTAGTATCATATTTATTGATGAAAAGAATTTTCATTAGAATGAAAGTATATCAGGAAATTGGTTTATACCTTATAAGATTTTTTTTAATATAATAATATTCAATACACTATCAATGTCGTTTAGATAAGGTTATGGAGCATGTTGGCGAGGACGCCAACATGAGTCTCTACAATGTAGAGACTGTGGTCGGCGTCCCTGCTACCGGTCAGGCGTCCTCGCCGACCGGTTAACTACGCAACATTGAATGCACTATATTGAGCTTTGCAAAATACTCAACATACTGAGCAAAAATGCTCAATATACTGAGCATTTTAAATGACCACCGTTATTTTCTCTTTATCCCTTAAAAAACTCCTTCATTTTCTCCTTAAAAACATCTACTCCCCAATCTCTTACAGGCATCCTCGGTAAAACATAACGGTTACTTCTCCGGTGTACCTGGCCAAAATAATTGGCGCAAACCATATCAAAATTTAACTCTCTGGCGATCCGGATCGTATCATGATTATAATAGCGCTTGTCACCCAGGAATTTCCGGGCTCCGAAAGGATAAGAAAAATGGCTGATGGTTTTACCCAGCAAATCTTCCAGTATCTCCTTTGATTGCTGTATCTCCTGATGCTGCTGTCCGGCAGGCAGCATCCCTAATGCCGGATGCCGGTGCGTATGGCAACCTATTACAGCCGAAGAGGATCCGGCCATCTTTTTCAATTCCTCATAGCTCAGCATCCGATGCGAAGGCCGGCCTTTTTGGGGAGTAGCGCTCCATTTACGGAGCTGATCCACCACGTTATCTATTTTATCCGGAGAAGAAAATCGCAGTTCATTTTGAAGCTCGTAATACAACTTCCATAACACAGATTCAGCCCTTACATCATAACGGCGTTTTGCACCGTCCACATGCAAAGTCAGCGCAGCCGGTTTGCTTCTTCTGTCTATGAAGATCCGCTCCAGGTCATCCCACCAAAGCTCTTCATCCGTATTCAGTTTGGAGGTAGTGATATAAAAAACAGCCTGCGCCTCCGATTCTTCCAACAAAGGAAGGGCATATAGAAAATTATCGAAGTATCCGTCATCAAAAGTAATGAGCACGCTTTTAGGCCGGAATCTCCTTTTATTTTTAAGATGATCCGCAAATTCTTCAGCGGATATCAGATAATAATTTTCTTTTAAAAAAAGCAGTTGTTCCCTGAAATGCTGAGGGCTGACACAAAGCTCCTGCGGGTCAGGCTTCAGGTCTATCACGCGATGATATAATAAAATGACTGCCTGCCCCCCCCCCATGTTGGCTATTTTTCTAAAAGGCTTAAATAAGGATTGCTGTGATATCTTCATGCCTGCTTATCTTTTTTCCTGGCGATGATGGTAATCAGTACCTGATAATCATCATCTTTATAATCTAATTCTTCTATAGTCAGTTCTTCCGTGGCTATACCCTGCAAAAAGGCAGTGGCAGCCAGCACATTACCATAACTGTTCACCTCCACTTCATTCCCAAACACCTCTTCAAATATTCTTTTTGCAGACAAAGTGGTAAACCTCCAATAGTCACCCCACCGGTCCATATCATACCTGGAAATCTGTGAAATACCTGCTATGGTGGCTAATAAAGTACCTCCGGGTTTTAATAAAAAATAAGCTCCTTTTATGGCGGCTTTGATATCATAAATGAAATTCAACGTTTGTGTGCAGATAAAACAGTCAATCCTGTTTTCAGGAAGAGTCGCCATATTGGTCAGATCACCCACGATAGTCACATTTCTTCCTTCCTTTGTATGCAGGACTTCATACTTCGATATATCCGTGCCGAACTTTTTAGAATAGGCGCTTTCTGCAATCTCCAGCACATTCCCGCGAATGAGCGCTTTATTCTCATGCAGGAAATTTTCTATATAATATCTGTCCACCGGGGTGCCGCGGTCCATCCCAAACTTGCGGGAAACAGGTTCCGTATTACGTAACTGCAACCAATTTACCGGATGTTGATTACGCAGTCTTTTCTTTTTTATTTTCCTGAGAGCCGATAGATTCATAAAAATATAATATAAAAAATTCTCACTTAATTTTTACACTCCTTCCCGATGATCCGGCATTAATTATTTTTTTTCAACGGCACAGGATAACGGGTATTGATGAAGGAAACTTCTTCTCCGGTGGGTGACACAGAGAATACCACATAACCTGTTTTCTTCAACCTGCCGATAGCATCCAAAGATCTTTTTATTCCAACGGTTTTAAAACGATGATGAAATTCCACCAATAACTGTCTGACCGGGATATGATTATTTACAATCCCCTCCAGCACTTCATATTCCGCCCCTTCAATATCCATTTTTAAAAGATCAATAAAATGATGCCCTTGTTCTTTCATAATAGTGGCCAGGCATTTCATTTGCACTTTTATAGGTTGTGTGGCATACTCATTTTTTATTTTTGAATGAGAACCTGTTCCATTCTCACGCGGGGCATAAAAATCAGTATAACCGTCTTCGGCAGCGATGCCTACGGGATGAAAATAAACATTTGGGGGGAGAGTCTGCGCGGCCATCCAGGATATAGATGAAGGAGTCGGGTCAAAGATGTATATCTTCAAATTAAATCTTTCGGATAGTCCTCTTTCGAATGATATATCCCCGCCGGCGCCGAAAGAATATACCACACTGCTTTCGTCTAATGTATCGGGAATAAATGTCCATTCCGCATGGGGATTACCCAATGTGAGAACCCTTGGCTTTATATCCCTTCCCAAAAAGAAATCTTTCCGGAGAAGCACTTTCCGTATCCGCAATGCCGGATATATATACCTGTCTATTTGCATCATTGCTACAATCATGTCAGCCCTTTGGGCTTTTTATGAATTATCATTGCTACAATCATGTCAGCCCTTCGGGCTCTTTTTGGATTATCATCGCTACAATCATGTCAGCCCTTCGGGCTTTTCATGGATTATCATCGCTACAATCATATCAGCCCTTCGGGCTTTTTATGGATGACCATCGCTACAATCATGTCAGCCCTTCGGGCTTTTTGTTACTACAATCATGACAACCCACCCGGTTCTTTACAGATGATCAATATTTGTCCATCATTGTGCCACATCTCCTAACTTTCAGTCTTTTTACCGGATCAATTACTATAATCGCTATCCAAGCCCGAAGGGCTGTAAGGATTGTAACAAGAATCCAGAACCTCTCAAATGAACCCCGAAGGGGTGAAAGGATGCTATTAACCTTATTCAATCCAATTAAACAAATATTTCTCATCATATTGGACTTCAAACTTCTTTAAAAAATCCATATACTCTTCACGAAATGTTCTTTTCCGATGGTGTTCTTCCTGGTTTAAAATATAATTATATACCTTGTTGATATGAAAATGACTGTATGAAAACACACCATAACCCTCTTGCCAGTTAAACTTATTAGATAATAATTTATGATCATTAATATATTTGGAAGAATTATTTTTTACGTCCCTCACCAAATCACAAATCTTCATTGATGGATTAAAACCCACAAATAAATGAACATGATCAGCCACTCCATTGACGATAATCGGCTTTTGGTCCTTACCTTTTATGATACCGGATATATATTTAAATACTTCCTGCCTCCATTCTTTTTGCAAAAGATTAGCGCGTCCTTTGACTGCAAAGATTATTTGAAGATAAATTTGGTGAAATGTGCCTGCCATGGTTCTGTAATTTTTTTATTTAGGGTCAATTTTCAAATTTACTCCATTTAATTTCAATGGTCCTTATCCAAGCCCGAAGGGCTGTAAGGATTGTAACAAGACTCTAAAACCTTTCAAATGAACCCCGAAGGGGTGAAAGGATGCTATTAACCTTATTCAATCCAATTAAACAAATATTTCTCATCATATTGGACTTCAAATTTCTTTAAAAAATCCATATACTCTTCACGAAATGTTCTTTTCCGATGGTGTTCTTCCTGGTTTAAATTCTACAATCATATCAGCCCTTCTGGCTTTTTATGGATTATCAAATCTTTTCTACAATCATATCAGCCCTTCTGGCTTTTCATGGATTACCATTGCGTTTCCACAATCATATCAGCCCTTCGGGCTTTCCTACTGAATCACCATTGCGTTCTACAATCATATCAGCCCTTCTGGCTTTTTATGGATTATCAAATCTTTTCTACAATCATATCAGCCCTTCGGGCTTTCCTACTGAATCACCATTGCGTTCTACAATCATATCAGCCCTTCGGGCTTTTCTACTGAATCACCATTGCGTTCTACAATCATGCCAGCCCTTCGGGCTTTTTATGGATTACAAAATGTGCCCATAATTGTGACATATCTTCGAACTTTTAGTTTTTTACCGAATTAATTGCTATAATCATTGTCTAAGCCCGAAGGGCTGCAAGGATTGTAACAAGACTTCAAAACCTCTCAAATGAACCCCGAAGGGGTGAAAGGATACGGCCGGATCTACTTAGATAAATTCCGCCACTATTTTACATATTCTTCCTGCTGCATGTCCGTCCCATAATTCGGGTATGTGGCCCCGCTTTATTTTCCCTTCCAGGATTTCATCCACCGCCTTTTCCACTTTGCCGGTATCTGTTCCTATCAGGCGATTTGTACCCACAGTAACGGTCACAGGACGCTCTGTATTGTCCCGTACCGTAATACAGGGTATTTGTAAATAGGTGCTTTCTTCCTGAATGCCGCCGCTGTCTGTAACGATCAGCAGGGAATTTTTAATTAAGGAAACAAATTCAATATATCCAAGCGGGTCAGTGAGCAGGATATTGCCGGAAACTATATTTGTCAATCCATATTTCTCCAGGTTATTTTTGGTTCTCGGGTGGATGGGAAAAACAATTTTTTTCTTCGCCGAGATCCGGTTCAGCATGCCGAACAATCCTTTGAGGCCTTCTTCCGTATCTACGTTGGCAGGGCGGTGCAGGGTCACTAAGATGTAATCCCTGGGCGATAAAGACAATTTTTGAAGAATATCAGATTTTTCCACTTTGGGCAGATAATGAACCAGGCTGTCAATCATCACATTGCCGGTAAAAAATATTCTATCTTCCCGAATTCCTTCATGATGCAAATTATTGATCCCCGATTGTTCGGTTACAAATAAATAATCGGCAATGGTATCCGTCAGCATGCGGTTGATCTCTTCGGGCATGGATCTGTCAAAACTGCGCAGTCCCGCTTCTACGTGCGCCACTTTTATTCCAAAACGGGAAGCCACTAAGCTGCATGCAATTGTTGAATTTACATCGCCCACCACGATCACCAGATCGGGCATTTCCTGCTGAAGTACCTTTTCAAAAGCCACCATCACGCCGGCTATTTGTTCCGCATGCGTCCCCGATCCGACACCGAGATAAAAATCAGGCTTAGGCAACTCCAATTCATCAAAAAATATTTTGGACATCTTTTCATCATAATGCTGGCCGGTATGACAGATCAAATGCTGAATTTTATCATCGTATTTCTTAAATTCTCTGTACAGGGGAGCCACTTTCATAAAATTGGGACGGGCGCCCACCACGGAAATGATTTTCTTCATGGATATTAATTTATCTTTTATTCCAACGGCAGGGATTTTTTATAATCCGCCGTCCTTTTTTTTGCGATGGCTTCCCAGCTAAAACTTTCCCTGATTTTTTCCATCCCTCTTTCCGCCAATTGTTTCCTCAGAGACCAATCTGCCAATTGCAATATTTTATTCGCCAAATCTATATAATTATTCTCTTCATAAAACAATCCGTTACCCTCCACTCTCTCTCTTACTCCCACCCGGTCGCTCACAATAACAGGCAAACCGCAGGCCATCGCATCCAACTGGCTCGTAGATTCCTGTCTGGGCCAGACGCCTATATCAGCAAGGCGGTAGAAGGGGGCTAACTTATCCACTTTTACAAAAGGATGTACGATACATCCTTTTATCGCTTTAATGAAATTTACCTCCTCAGGTGCGCCGTTCCCTACAAAGATCGCTTTTATGTCCTGATGCCCGTTTGCCTGCAGATGGCGGATGGCTTGTGCCAGGCATCCCGGGTTTTTATCTTTCGTAAACCGTCCGGTGTAAATACAAACCAGGTCCCCCGGCAAAAGACCCCATTCCTTTCTCATCCTGTTTCTTTCATCCTTCTCCTGCGCAGTCACGACAGGGGTAAACATATCTGCATCCACGCCCAGGGATTGAATTTCTATTTTCTCAGGGGGAACCTTAAAATATTCTACAGATATTTTAGCTGCATCTTCCGCAATAGGATAATGTTTCACCGTTGTCTGATTAATAAACCGCAGTTTCCTGGGGAAATTCATCAACCAATGCCTTAGTTTTATTTTGATATCTTTTTGATCAAAGACAGATGCATGGATATGATTTTCGGTAAATAATCTGATGTGCAGCCGTTTCGCTTCTAAGGCTGCATCATATATGGCAATCGAATAAATTTCAAATGTCTGAATCACATCCGGATGTATCTTTTCCAATAATGGCCCCAGCCCTTTCATACGGATAATATTTCTCCTGACGGAATGCCTTAACGGAAGCCGGTAAAGCGTATAACCGTCAATATGCTTGACTACCGGCTCCACTATGTTGGGACCCAGAAAAGGTTCATACGTTTTTTTATAATCAGGCGAATTAAAATATACCTGGGCTGAGGAAGCAATCACATGCACCTCATGCCCCAATTTGGCCACGGCTTTGGGCAGAAGATTTTCCACATAACCCATGTTCTCAGAATACATTTCGGTATAGAAAACTATTTTCATTTAATTTTCATTCAGTTTAGTCACTGTATTTTCAATAATCTCATATAGACGATGTATTTGCCTATCCATAGCATATTCTTGTTCCATATACTTCCTTCCATTTTCCCCCATTTCTTTTGTAAGCAAGGGATCTTCCGCTAACCTGATCATATAATCCGCCATCCCTTCCACATCTCCTTCATCTACCAAAAAGCCCGTCTTACCATGAATGACCGCATCTTTAATTCCGCCATGTAAAGTACTAACTACCGGAAGTCCGCAAGCACTTGCCTCTAAAATTGAGTTTGGTGTTCCTTCACTATCACCATCCGGCGCAACCATTGAATGTTGTATAAATATGGTGGAACGTTGTAACATTGGTAAGATTTCCTGTGGTGATTTGGCGCCTGAAAAATTCACTTTGTCAGAGATTTGTAATTTATCAACCAAATGTACACAGTCTTTATATAATTCTTCTTTCGGGCCAACCATGGTCAGAGTAGCATCCGGTAGTGACTGCAATACTTTATAAAACGCGGTTATAGAAGTTTGAGGAGATTTTTTAGGTGTAAACCTGGCTACGGTAATAAAAGAACTATCCGTTTTGGGAAGGTAACCGGGTGTGAAAAAGTCCGTATCTACACCATATACATTAATCAAAACCTTCTTAGCAGGAGCGCCCATTTTTATAAGGGCTTCAGCCATATCGTGGGATACAGTAATGATAGCTTTGGTATAATTAAAAAGATCTAAATAATCTGATTGATATTTTCTTAAAGTAGGCTTATGAGAAGCATCAAAACCATGAAAATGAACTATCAATGGCAAATTTAGCTTTTTACATATCGGCATAAGCTTCACACCGCTGATACCATAGTTGGCTAAAACTATATCAATTTTATTTTTCTTAAGATATTCCGAAGCCCCGTAATTCCCAAAATAATTATTTTCTTTTTTTAACACATTTTTACTCAATTTATCCAAGAACCAATACCATCTTGTATTAAGCAGTTTACCGTTCTCTTCATATTCCGGAAGATAACCGCCATAAACAGGAAATATATGTGCATAATTTTCCAACCCTTTAATCTGATTCCTCAAAAATGTTTCCGATGGTGAGAATTTATTTGATCTGGTCACGCATATATTCATCTTATCGCTTTTTAGCTACCATTAGGAATACTCCGGAATCTTTCATTTTATTTTTCTTTGTGTGCACTTTATCAAATAACATCATTTGAATCTGCATAAAAGGCACAAATATAATCTTTACAAAGCCAGGTATCTTATATAAAAATGCATCCTGAAACAGTAATAATCCCATAGATGCCAAACCCATAACCCCATAGACGTCTATTACCTCAAATCCATTATCAGCTAATATCTTTTTTAAACCAGCGCCTGTCCAGCGCCAATAATCGGTCGGATCAGGATGATAACGCCAGATACCGTGTGTGGATAAAAAAAGAAGTCCCTCCTTTTTAAGTACACGATGAGACTCCTTTAAGTATAATTCAGGATCTGTTACGTGTTCCAACACCTGAGTTGACAACACAAAATCAACCGAGTCATCAGGTATGTCAGGTTTATTATCTATAAGATGGATATCGGCCGCGCTATTCTCGCTTATATCGGCTCCAATATATTTTGATAAATATGGCTCAAAATATGGTTTGTATGGCATACTTCCGCATCCATAATCCAACAATACCTTTCCAGGATTGGTGGCTATATATTTATTTATCACCATCAAAGTACATCGTTTTAACTCTTTGAGATGATAATATCGGGCGTTAAACACTGTAGGTCTTAATCGGTTTTTCTTCTCTTTTTGAATCGAAGCAGCATCTCTCATATTTAGCTTTTAATTAATATTGCAAATTAAAAGCAAAAAGCGGAATTTTAAACTTCAGGGTGCCAATATGATTTGACAAATTCTACAAAACCTATTAAAAACGATCTAAATAAATCATGAACTACAGGCGTATATTCCCCCTCTTTTCTATACTTATTCTTCCAGTATTTCGCCCTAAAATAAAGGAAATAGGGAGAATACACGTTATCAGAGAAGACACTCCTTCAGCAGGACAAATATGTGATACTTCTACTTTCAGAATAACTTATAAATCAAATAATGGGAGTTGGCTCTTAGATGACGAGAGCCTTTCAGGAGACGAAACTATTAGTGCCGGGCAAAATAATATCAATGGGAACTATGATGGGTGGTTGTTAAAAACAACTAAATATGGCAACATTGTCTGGACAAAGAATTATGGAAGTGACCAGAATGATTATTTTAAAAGAGTTATCCAAACTAATGATGGTGGCTTTTTAGCTGTTGGGTCAATGCAAAATACCGTTACTACCCCTAATCAGGTCAATGGTTACGGATGGGCTGTAAAAACAGATGCTAATGGGAATATAATTTGGTCTTACAAATTAAGCATTCAATCTACTGATATGCAGAGGGCGATTCAAACTAACGACGGAGGCTATGCCCTTGTTGCTTCTGTCAATTTAACAGGAGGAGCAACCGGCATTATCATTATTAAAATAAATGCCAACGGATCATTGCAATGGATGAAAGAATATTCGAATGGATCTTCTGCCAGCGGGTATTATATAAAACAGTCTCTCGATAGTAATTTTCTTATTTCCGGTTTTGTATTTGGAATGGGTGCAGGTATGCATGATGGATTTTTAATGAAAGTTTCAAGTAACGACAGATCATTATTATGGCTAAAAACCTATGGATCACCGGCAGATGATGTTATTGATTGCTTTGACCAAGATCTCAAAGGGAACCTTTTACTTGCTTTATATTGGGGGGGACAATAATCAAGTGAGTATTCTTGAAACCGATTCGAGTGGAAATATTATCTGGTCTAAATTATATACTACTTCATTTCTTTCCTCCCGTGGCAACGCAATTAAGTTAACCTATTCACATGATATTATTTTGGGCTTTAGAGATGAAACCGGACATTCGGGCGGAGGGGTAATGAAACTTAGTTATACGAGGGTTCCCGAATGGGCTTACGATTATCACCCTAATGGCGGTGATATATACACTCAATCCGGTATAGACGAACTAAGTTCGCATAATGGATTTATTATCTCAGGAACAGCTAATATTGGTTCGGCTAACAATTTTGAAGGATATTTGACAAAAGCTGACGAGAACGGCAAGGCAGGATCTTGTGAAATAAAACCAATACAAGTTACTGCAAGTGATATCACTCCTATTGTACAGGATCATCAGTGGTCTGCAGTTTCGTCACTTTCAGATTGGGAACCTGTAAATGTTTTTACGATCACACCTGCAATTACTAAAACTTATATCTGCCCTCAATGCTGTGTTTCTTCCAATACCACCATTGACACTGCTATTTGTCAGGGAGAAACATATAAGCTGCCTGACGACAGCGTAGTCAAGCAGGCAGGAACTTATGCGGTAAAATTCACTTCCTCTACAGGCTGCGACAGCATCATTACTACCCATCTGACCATTAACCCCGCTTATCATATCACCGTGCAGGACAGCATCTGCCCGCATCAGTCCTATACCCTGCCGGACGGAAAGGTAACGGATACTGCGGGGACCTATGTTTCTCCATTACATACCTATAAAGGCTGTGACAGCATCATCACCACTGATCTTTCTTTTAAAGGGCCTGTAAATATCCAATACCCCGATTCTATTTGCGAAGGGACTTCTTTAATACTTCCCAATGGAACACGGGTGACTGAGCCGGGAGATTACACCGTGGACCTGCCTTCTGCTACGGGTTGTGATACCCTCGCTGTCTATCATGTCTTCATGAAATATCCACCCGTGGTTCATTTGAATGGCGATACCTGCCTGATAGCGGGGCAGAGCATGTGGCTGCATGCAGACGACGGCTACCGGCGTTATGAATGGCAGGACGGCTCTACAGATTCGACTATGCATGTATCCGATCCCGGAACTTATTGGGTAAAAGTTTCCAATTCATGCGGATCGGTAACGGATTCTGCGAAAGTGACCAACGATTGCCTTCCGGACATATATGTTCCTTCTGCGTTTACGCCTAACGGCGACGGCATGAACGATATATTCCGGATCCTGAATGTACACGGGCAAAAGCTGATCCTGTTCAACATTTATAACAGGTGGGGGAAAACGGTGTTTCATACCGCTAATATCAGCCGGGGATGGGATGGCAACTTTAAAGGAAATCCCCAACCGATAGGAGCCTACATATATCTCATCAAAATCATTAATTTAGCAGGGCAGGAAAAAACTTACAAAGGGTCAGTGCTTTTGATTCGATAACAATCATCTGAGGTCTATCTTAAGTGTGTTTACTTAGAGGCTGCTTTACATGATTCCTGCATGTAAATAATTTTCAAAATATCATTACACAGCTTAATCTTTTTATTTAATGCTGACTTCTTCTTCCTTTCCAAGAGGGGCCAAATCATATTTTGATGAGCTGATGTATTTCCCTTTGAGAAAATCAGCTTGTTTACAGGCCGGTACGGCCGGTATTATGGTAGATATAATATGAAAAGATAAGGAAAGCCCCGTCGGGGCGATATTTCTGAATCGGATTATTCGTAAAACTCAAAAAGATATTTCTCTTCATATCTCACATCAAAATCTGATAGCATTTTCAAATATTCCTCTCTAAATGTGTTGATTTTATGATGCTCTTCCTGAGTTGTTATATATTTTATCACCCTGTCCCTCTGACTTCTGGAATGAGAAATGCTAATTTACAAATTTTTCTTCTACCAAAATGATGCCCCTCTAGGGCAATTGCATATCAAAATATGATTTAGCCCCAAGAGGGGCTATGTCTTCCATATCGTATATTTTTATTATTCTTGCATAATAAAAGTAAAAAGGCGGGTGATAGCTTAGTTAATTTTACTGACAAGTCCTGCAGAGAAGTTGTTTTCTAATTTAATTTGATTATTCTGAACAATATGCTGAAAAAAAATATACAATATATCCTGGCTAAAAAAGGATATAAAATTGTAAAAACTGGCTCCTCCAATCCTTACGCGGATATGGAACCAAAATTTATCGAATATTTTGAAAAATGTAAAAATTATACCAGAACTTCTATTGAGAGGATGTATTCAGTCTATAAATCGGTCGAATATGTTGTAAAGAATAATCTTGAAGGGGATATGGTAGAATGCGGCACCTGGCG
>SCQT01000056.1 GCA_004322015.1 Chitinophagaceae bacterium | reverse complement strand
CCAGGTGTTATTTGTCTGAAGAGAGGCTTGGACAGGTTTAATAATATTATGATGGGAATTTCAATCGCAAAAGATATGTGTACAGGGTAGCTGTCGGTAGGCAGGGCAGGCAGGAAAGCTCCCACCCGCATTTGCCAACGCATCTCTACGTCCGTAGAGACTGATTTTTCAGACCAACGCTTCTTTGATTGGTTTTCAATAATTGGTGATCTTCAAAAAATAGATTCTGTATCTTTTTACTTTTCATGCAAAAAAAGCACAAAAGAGTTTACTTATATGATTACAAATAATCATTAAATCCTTTAACGTATTTTTTATGATGCCGGCAGAATTCGCGCAGTCTTTGTGCAGCTTGTCATTTTCATAGAACTTGTCCCACATATGCGGGAAATTAATCACTCACCCCGACATCCATGGTGTTTCTTTGTGAAAATACGGCGCAAAGTGTACCATCTTCTTTGACGGGATAAGTGCATTTATTCACCTTGGATTTGTTTTGTGATGAATATATATTCCGGTGATGCGATGTGGTATCGAATGGAGAACCGTTGAGCCACCCAGGGAATCGGAGACTATTTTTTTAGTTCCTTGCGTACTTTCTTCACAAAATCCACTGATACGCCGGCAATGTCGGCTGCCTGGGCATCGGTCATAGCCATCTTAATAATAAGATTAGAAACCACTTCGGCTTTGCCTTCAACTTTACCCTCTGCCTTACCCTCTTCACGACCTTTTAGACGTCCTTTTTCCAGACCTTTTTCAAGTCCTTCTTTCCTGGCTCTCTCGAGCACCATTTCCCTGATACCCATAGTCCTTTTATTTTTAGTAATTACTTCTATTGCTTTATCAAAGTTAAGATTAAATACCGGATCCGCAAAACGCACATATAACTGGAGGAAAATCAATAAATCTCCTATCTTCTTTTTGGAAAACTTGCGCTCTAACAATCGTTTGGCCAATGAGAATTTCAGATTGAATAAATCACTATCCGTTATCTTTTTTGATTTCAGTGCCAGCAGTACAGTCAAAACTACCATCGCAAAGGGGTTGTTGTTATGCTCTAAAGCTGCTTCATTCTGCTCAATGATTTTATATGTGTTAAACCGGAAAGTATTGGTGGTTCCAAGGCATGCATATTCATAACTATCCGGCCTGAAATTTTTGTTCGTATCCGTAAAGATAGCAATAGCCGTTACCGGTTTACCATATTTGTCCAGAATACGATAGAAATAAGTGAACATTCTTCTGGCAAAATCCTTGTCATTATAGCCCTGTATCTCTATGTGAATCAGCAGCCATTCTTCCTTTCTTGCTTTAGTAAACGCTCTCACTAGTTTATCCACAAATTTGGGAGAGTGCATGTTTTCAGGTGAGGGAAAGAGTTGCTCTAGTTCTTTATCTAAGAACTCGAATCCTTTCTTCATATCGAACAGCTTATCGGCATCGGGAAAGAAGAAGCGTAGGAAATCATCAAATAAATTCTCTAAGATTCCTTTCCAAAGGGTATCATCTCTCTTCATAAGCATAATTTTTCAAAGTGGTTAGGCGAAGATAAGGAACAATCTTATTACCGCTTTTATTATTAACGTGAGTTCGGAAGCTAACTAAATGATCATCAATTAATTACTTTAAATTCATATTTTATTATTACGCACTCCATAATCGAATCAAAGAGCAGGACAAAAGGAGGATACTCCCTATCTTCTCCCTATCTTCTCCCTACCATCGCCCTATTAAAAGCGCACTAAAGGTATGAGCGGTCCGGCAATATTACCTTGGTTATTAAGGTAAAAGGGATCGAACTCACGTTATTATCAGGATCCAGTGGAGATTTGGGAACTTTTCAGCGAGATTGCCGGGAAGGATTTTTCTTTCAGGGCCTGTCATAAATTCGGGTGATGTGAACCCGACTGAGGAGTAGGAAATAATTACAAGGGGTTTTGTGCGGTTAAAGGATTCTTACCCATAAATTGTTTTTTATTCTGCCGTTGCCCCGCCGAAGTCTCCGGGCAGCCAGTGCCACAGTGTATGGATATGTGTGATATCAGATTCGCGGGTGCAATATTCAATAATAAATCCGCCGGCGGACTGGATGCGATAATAAACAGGCTTGCCTTCCTGCGCGGCCCCCATCCAGCTAAAATGCAGATCGTGCCATGCTTTTTTCTGGATCAGGTCGGTATAATGCGTTGCCAGTGGCGGCGTTAAATTCTGCACATAACAATTAATTATCTGCCGCACCAGTTGCTGTTGTGCTGCATTGAGTGAGGCAACAGGTATCCCCGTCAGCGTTTTCGCTTCGGGTTCTTTTCCTGTATTGATCACCATTACGTCTTTGGGGAGCCGATCGCTGAGGATAGCCTGCTTTCGCTGTGCATCGTTCAGCGACTCCAACAGTCTCCATCCGAGCCTTGTTTCCTCAAATAAAGTTTCGGTACCTGCCATCGGTCCTTCGGGTATCGCACTCGGGTGGGCGCCGAGGAAAAAAGGTGTGGCGTCAATGCCCTCCGGCGATACCGTTATATTCAAAGATAAATGATGTCCTTCAAAACGCCAGCCCCAGCGATGTGAAATACCCGGCCGGCCAAAGATAGTGACCCAGTAAAGCCCCTGTCCGACTACTTCATCAATCGGATCCCTGTCTTTGTGTTCCTTCAGCCATTCATCCAGCCTGATCACATTGATCACCTTCAGATATCCCTGCCCGCTGAGGGCCGTCTGTAAAAGACGGTGCAGCGCTTTTTTCTGGACGTCGGTCATTTCATCCAGCCGCAGACCTTTCCGCGGATGCATATTTACCGGTTCATTGGACCATTCTATTCTCGTTGGATCATGGAAATCCAACAGCGCTTTTTGCCTTTCACCGGGTGTAAGCGTTTGCAGGAAATAGCCGGCAGCTTCAGACATTTCGGATTGTAACGTCACCTGTTGTGCCTCCGCATGTGGGGGCCAGGGAATCAAAAACAAGAGGAGAATAAAAAGGTACATGCGCTAAGATAAGATATTCTCCGGTATCGGGATCCTGAAGCACAAACTTATTGATAATGACTTTTATTACGGGAATTCAAGAGGGAAAGAGCTGTCCTGATTGTTTTATAATGTTTTTAATGGGCCCACTTGAGTTCATCATCTGAAATTTGTGATGAAAGATTTACACCGCCGGCATTTCCAAAGGCTTATCCTCTTCACCCGAAAAATCATTTACTGTAGGTTTCAGGAATGATAACTGGATAACCAATGCTACCGAGACTATCACTGCTAAGAATGCAAAATCTCTTCCTAAATGTCCGGCATCGGTTGCCTTACCTA
>SCQT01000055.1 GCA_004322015.1 Chitinophagaceae bacterium | reverse complement strand
TGCAAAATATCATTTACCCTGGCTTTATCCATTTTCGAGATATGGAAGCTGGCAGCAATCGCATCCGGAGATTATTTGCGGTATCAAGAGAGGGTTTAGTTTTTTTAAGCATCATCCGGGAAAAGAGTTTGTCACGAATGAAGATCATCAGCATGAACTTCTTGTGGCTGCCAATGCGGATGATATGCTTTCCGATACTAACTGGCTAAGGGCTGATATGGACGCCTTCTTAGTCAGCCGGGTGGTGGAAGCCGGCATTGACTATTTTGATCAGACAGAGATAATCAAAGGAGATTGGAATTCTTATTGGGATATTCAATTGATCTGCCATCAAAAACCCGCACAACTTCAGGCTTCTTTTTTTATTGACGCTACAGGCAGCGGCGCGCTGCTTCATCATTTACTGGGGATCAAATCTTCCGCCGAAGATTTCCTGACGAATTCTTTCGCCCTTTTTTCACATTTCCGGAATGTGCCATGCTGGATGGATATGCTGCAACAAACACACATCCCCACTGATGATTTTCCATACAATCCGGATCGTTCCGCATTGCATCATATTCTGGATGAAGGTTGGCTGTGGGTGCTTCGTTTCAACGATGAACGCACCAGCATGGGCTTTGTGCTTCAGCATGAAGAAGTTTATTCCACACTTTCGACTGAGCGGATCTGGAATGATTTATTAAGTAAATATCCTGCGATTCATCGCATCATGCAGCCGGCAACCTTGGCAGATCCTCCCGGAAAGATCCTTCGGTCTTCCAGGCTCCAGAGAAAGGCTGCAAAATGTGTTGGGCGGGGTTGGGCGGCGCTTCCGCACACTGCCGGTTTTGTGGATCCTTTATATAGCACGGGCATCGCTTTTTCCCTTTCGGGAATAGAAAGGATCGTTGAAATTATCAGAAACCATTGGGGCCATGACAAATCGCTCAATCAGAAACTAAAAGACTATGAACACGCAGTTTTTGAAGAGCTGACGTTACTGGATCATCTCATTACGGGCAGCTATAAAACCATGTCACATTTCGAGCTTTTTAATGTATGGTCCATGTTATATTTCGCCGTCACCATCGCTTATGAACAGGATCGCTTACGGGGTAAACCGGCAGAAAGCTTTCTGCATGCCGGTCGCAGGGACGTGATGCAGATGGTACAAACTTCTTATGCTGAACTGCTGAAGATAACGGAAGGCGGCGAACCTTCCCGGAAAAGCATTACAGAGTTTAGCCGCATCATCAGGGAAAGAATACACCCCATCAATTCGGCCGGACTGCTTGACCCTGCATCTAAAAACATGTACCGGCACACAGCAGCGGAGCTGCCAAATGAATAAATGATAAGCAGCCATTGCCGGGGTATTTTTTATCTGCGGGTATTGTATCAGAACAAGTCCGTTCCAAAGTGGAAACGGAAATCAGTGACTAATGACGGATAAACGAATATGGATTTCTTCTTCCGTTTCGGCATGAAGCTTTAAATTTTCCGCAACCCTGACAACAGCATCATGCTTCTCTGCTACCGCCACCTTTTGTAAGAGGTCCGGTTTATGTTCTATTTGTGCATGCTCTTCTAACAGTGCAGGCCAGTCTTTCTTAAGGGCGTCGCATAATGGGATATATTTCTTCATTTCATCGATGACATTCCCCTTAGCTAATTCTGGTAACAATGCCAATGGCGGAAGAGCAAACTCTTCCTCTTTCACGAAATGCGGGTGAAGTACCCGGGCGACTTCTTTTGCATACACTCCGGTTTGGCTGGGGAGGTTGGTGGCCATTTCCAGTTGATGATGTAATTCCGTATGTTCGCTTTCTATTGATTCCGGCGTTTTCATAATGATGACTTTAGAGTTTTCCTGCTTCATTTTTGTTTGGAAGTCCGAGAGCAAGCCAACTAATGCCCTTGCTGGGCCAATTGAAGGAACCGAACTTGAAAAAAATTTACACTCAATAATCAATGAAGCATATCTGGGATTTCTACTTCCTTGTCTTGAGGGGGTTGTATGAGAATTATCAATTAAGGAAATGTCCATTTCGTGAGTTGCACCGGAACTGCCTTCATATTCAACATCAACATGCAACTCAAATTGTTTCCCATTTAACGAGCAATATAGGTAATTGAGTTTTGTGTCGTTGAAAAAATTGCACCTGGGGCTGCAGATCATAAATTAGTACAAAACTTTCAAACGAAGAGGTTAGCCCGCCATTTTGCCTAGCTGGCCGTTGGGAGCAGCTCTTTTCAATTTATCTGTGCGTCCAAACATAGTCGTTATTTTCCTTTTAAATCGTCTGCAAACAACTCCAAAGCCTTTGCTGATGGATAAGTTGAAAGTGAGGCAATTTTATTTGCAAGTTCAATCGGAAGTAAAGCACCCTCAAATTTATTACTTAAAATCTTTGGTAATGTTGCCACAATGTTTCTGAAGTTAATTAAATGCTGTTGCGAAGGACTTGTCACAAATTCACCTCGCTGTCCTGTCGGTATATTGATAACCATTTTGTGATAGTCATTCATCTTCACGAATAACTTTGCACCATAATTTGTGTCTGCACCATATATGGCTTTTGTGTTGTTATGTTTGATTTGTTCCTGAATGTATGTGTTATCTGGAATAAAACAATGTCCAACAGGTGCAGGGTTTCCGATAAGTTGCAAATGGTCATAGAATTGTCCTGTTTTCTCTTGCCCAATCATCGCAACATAAACTCCCTTTGATCTTGCATACTCAAAAAATCTTCTGATTGGCGCAGATAATTTAGCAAGTGTAGCACGCAATGAAAGCGGACCGTCTTTCACAAACAAACAATTTTTCAGAACCTCTCGTTTGTTATCCCAAAAGTAGCGTATTGGTGTAAAAATCATCAGTGTTTCACTTACACCCATATAGTCAGAAGCAACTTGGTTTGGTACGAAATCATCAGTCATACTTTGATGTAAACCAAACATATCCGTTATAAAAATCTCTCCTTTGCATTCGGGGCAATCGCCTTTTTCTTCGTCGAACGGAAGTGTTGCGACATTTTTTCCGCAATCCGGACAACCAAATTTCTCAAGTTCTGTTTTAGGTGTGTCTAACCATTTTTCATAAGCAATCCATTTCAACGTTTCCATCATTGCACCATCAAGCGAATTGTTTAATCCTTTATCTTTAACCGATTCAAACATTATTTCTCGGATTGCATTATAGTTTGATTTTCCTTCTATGTAAACATTGCGCAATGGAAATGCAGTTGAATGATATAACGCTGATTCTTTCATTAAATCTCGCAAGGCAAAGGGATGTGGATTGTCTTTGTCTATTTTTGAAATCGCATATTGGTCAACTCGTAAAAGTGCTGATTTAACAAAGGCGACCGACTTGAACGGTGGGTTTGGATGTTCAATTACTTGAATAGAACCGTCGGTTGAAAAAATAATTTTTAATTCTTTGCCACCAGTTGGCAACGGTTCCCACTTAGAAACGCCTCCTATGTGTTCAATAACTTTGAGATCGTTAAAACTCTTACAAAGTTTTTGCACAAGTTCGCTCTGTATTACTTCTAAATGCCCCAACTTACTTGCACGTTCGGGTGGAAGTCTATTTCCGTTTCCTCGTTGATATGGCATTATCTGTTATTGTTTGTTGGTGGTGTAAATCTTTTTGCCTGCATAGACACAACAAACCTGTGAGAACGCGTAAGCATTCGCATATATCCGGGTGTTTTTGCTTGCAGAATATCATTTTTAATACTGTCGTAAGCAACGTTTACTTTTGCAAGTTTGTTTGTGTCGTCTTGCGAAGCCAAATGAGCAACAAAAAAGTTTTCAGTTTGTGCAAGTAAATCTGAATTTACAGTTGAAGGCGATTGTGTAGAGTAAACCATTCCGATATGATACTTTGCACCTTCTTTTGCGAACCGCCTGTAAATTCTCGTGTCATCACTGTTATCGTTATAGCCAAAAAGATTGTGAGCTTCTTCAAAGTAGAGTTGAACAAAATGATTGCCTAAAGAATCTTCTGTAAACTTTGTGGTTTGGTGTCTGAATACCGCAATTGAAAGTTGACGAGAAAAATAAAGCATAACTTCTTCATTGGCGTTTCCTAAGTCCAAGATAACAGTTCTTCCGTCATCAAGTAGCCCTAATATCTCGGTAACAAAATTACCTGCATTAGCATCGTGATAAATACGATATGGTTGAATTAGTGGTGCTCCTGTTCCTGTTTTCGGCACAAGGAAATTAAGTATCGCCAATTCGTCAGCATCAAATGGATTATTATTTCCACTAGTCGCAGGATTATTTACATTACTCCGTTGAAAATTGATAATAGTTTCTAATTCCGTAATAAGCTCTCGTAATGATAAAGGATGAGGGGGTGGTGCATTATTGTAAACCGCATTTCTGAATGCTTGATTGAAATGTGGCGAAAATCCACTTGGTGCATTTGCTGAATTACGAAGTAGCTTTGATAATTCCGGCTCGTTAGTGGCATAACCAGCCTTGCTCAAAACAGCCCAAAAAAATTGTATTCGTCTAATTGCTCTGTTTCTTTCGCTGCCAAATGCCTGTGCATTTGCTGACTCAATAGAGGGTAATTCAACGCTACTAAACGTATCGACGTACCCAATGTTTCTACCTGCATCAATTAAGAGTCCTCTTAAAATTGAAATTGAACTTTCAGGTGTTATATAGAAATTTAACTTAAGAGGTTTTGAATTAGTGTTTTTCTTTTTTGTTACCGCATAAATCTCACACCTATCCGGAAATGCAGAAGCAATCGAGGCATTGTCATCTTGAGGGTTGTCATTTGCATATTCACCATTAATATCAAAAATCAATTGTCCAACGTTTTTTGTATCCGTTGTTGTTTCTAATAAGCTTTGAACAATTAACTTCACGACATTACTTTTTCCCAATCTTGTTTTCCCAAACATTGCTGTTCTACAACCCTTGAAATCATTTGTTGAAAGAAAAATATCTACATCAGGAAGTTTTTTGCTTGGAAGCGGTAGTCTGTTTTCTGTCAAACGAAGTTTGCCGATTGCAAATCGGTTTTCTTTTGGGACAAGCTCATTGTTTACCAAATCTAATAACTTATCATCAGGTGAAAATATTTTGTATTTATGAGCACTAACATAATTATTCAAGTCACCTGAAAATTCTATCGTGTCCATTTGAGTTGGGTGTGGATAGAACATTCCAAGAACTTTTGTTTTCAGTGCCCCCCACTGTAATTCACTCTGAGTAAAAATATCTAACTCAGGCATTGATTTTTTTTGAAGTTCAAAATAAGTTTGTTGAACTTCTTTTGTTAGTGGCGTCGGTGCTGAATCCAAAACACGAAGCAGGGTAAAATGTAGTGGAATGCTTGTGCCGGTTTGCTCAAACGAATCAGGAACCATTATTAACAACGAATTTCTTGGGATACCACCAACATTAACTTTGAATGGGTCGCAAGTAATGATGGTAATTTTATCGTATCCAATTTCTAACACATAACCAACAAATCGGCTTTCACTGTATCGTTTTGCAGTATCTGCACTTTCCTCTGTTTTAAGAAAATCAGAAAGTATTCTTATTGGGTGATTTTGATTTGCAGCTGTATCTAAAAATTGATTCATAATTTAGTAATTTGTAATTAATACTTCGTTTGAGCTTTTTGTTTGAATGCCTGGCTTGTCGCTTGTGCCAAACGGAATTTTTTTTATGTGAAAACCCTCGTATAATGATAAAATATCCTTGTGTGAAGAGTTCGTCATTGCCCAACGGATACGTTTTGATTTTGGTAAACTTTTGAGCGTTTCGGCTAAGCGGACTTGTTCGTCAAAAAGAAATTTTCCGTTACGATAATGTAATTCGTGTAAATCTTTTTCGCCAGGTTTATATGGCGGGTCAAGAAAAATAAAATCATTTTTTGATGCGTTCAAAATGACATCTTCAAAATCATTATTGAGTATTTCTGCTTTGCGAAAAGTTTTAGATAATTCTACAATATTTTGATGTGTGATAACCCAACGCCTTTCTTCTCCACCATAACCGACATTAAAGTCTCCGTTGCTGTTGTGTCTCCACATTCCTTTAAAACAAGTCCTATTTAAGTATAATGTTCGTGCTGCTTTATAATGTAAATGTTTACCCTCTGTCCCTTTGTTTCTTATGTCATAGTAGGCTATTTTACCTGAAGGAAAAGATTCAAAGGTTTCCCAAACTTTGTGTGGGTATAGTTTAATCCCTTTGTAAAGCGAAATGAGTTCAGGATTCAAATCTGAAACCAAAGCCTTGTCAGGATTTATATGAAAAAATACAGAACCACCTCCCACGAAAGGTTCAATGTAGGTTCCTTTTATGTCTTTATTTTTTGGTAAGTGATTTACCAAATACGAAAGCAACTTTGATTTTCCTCCTGGGTACCTTAAAAATTTCATACTTATTTTCTATTCAACTTGCCTGTCGTTTGTATTTCTTCTCTTGTTTGTTCGATCGTCCGTAGGATTGCTGTCAACTCTCAAATATTCGCATTACCTCCCATCTCCTTTTTTCAATCTTATTATCAATCAATCATCCTCTTGTACATTTTAAATAACCTTAGCCTTTTCTAAACATTAGAAACGTATCTTCCTGCTTGTCCCGCGGATAAATAACAGAAAATAGTCTGATGGACATCTGAAGAAGTACCGGCATAGGAGCAAACACAGGTTAATCAATAAGCAAAAGTATTTCACGGCATCTAAGATAAAATACTCTTTTTATTTATCCAAATTCTCAATAATCTCTTAGGTTCCTCATAATGAAACCTCTTATGGGTGGGTTTTCAAGCTTCTTATAAAGAAGCTCCAATGACTATCCGTATTTATACAGGAAAATTTAAAAGAAGAAACATTTCAGAAAATAGGAAGTATGATGCCTATAACCTTAGTAGCAATGAACTATTTTTATCATTATTGTCCGAGTAAAATCATACAACTATAGCCTATACTCCTTTGCAGGAAAGTGTTTTAGGCAAAAAATACATTGTTTCAAAATCGGGGGGAGTACCCCCTGGCTTTTTAG
>SCQT01000054.1 GCA_004322015.1 Chitinophagaceae bacterium | reverse complement strand
TTGCCCATTGGAAACTTGGCTCGAAACCCCATGGTTTGATAATAAGAGCCGTGTAATGCGAGAGTATTACGCACGGTTCCGTGAGAATCTTGGGCTGAGATGCTCAGGTTTACTCGACAAAAGTGATCATCCGATCATTGAAAAGGTATAAATTACACCTGCCCGCCCTGCATGATTTGAGCGGGCAGGCTTTTAAGATAAAAATTATATCCATGAAAAAAGGTTTGATTTCGTTCTCTATCAGCATTATCTTACTTGCTTCGATTTTATCATTACTATTGTCGTGTAATAACAGGATTCGGAAAGGGATCAGTAGTGTTCAAGTGAATACTTCGGGGTTTGAATCTCCTTTAAGTTACCCGGGCTATCATCTGGTATGGCATGATGAATTCAATGGATCACAGCTTAATCAGAATGACTGGAACTATGAGATTGGCAGGGGAGGAAACGGATGGGGAAATAATGAACTGGAATATTACACTTCAAGGCCGCAAAACGTTTTTCTCTCCAATGGAAACCTCGTGATAGAAGCGCGTAAAGAAAGTTACAACAGCAGCAATTATACATCTGCCCGCATTACTACTCAAAATAAACAACAATTTACCTATGGACGCATAGATATCCGTGCCAAGCTGCCTGTGCAAACCGGTATGTGGCCTGCATTGTGGATGCTGGGGAGCAATATATCTTCCGTGGGATGGCCCCAATGCGGAGAGACAGATATCATGGAACTGATCGGGAAAAACCCCTCCCGGGTAGTGGGTTCTTTTCACTGGAAAAAGTCCGATGGCTCGGAAGCCACTTTTAATAATACCCATACGTTATCTTCCGGGGATTTTTCTCAAAAATTTCATGTGTTCAGCCTGATATGGAGCAAAGACTCATTGCAGATCTTAGTGGATGATATTCCTTATGTGAACGCATCGCGAGCCAATCTGACCGATGGTATCTATCCTTTTGACAGCCCGTTCTTCTTTATTTTTAATGTAGCCGTTGGCGGCAACTGGCCCGGCCCGCCGGATAATACCACCCAATTTCCTCAACGGATGTTTGTGGATTATGTGAGAGTGTTTAAGAAGAACTGATGAATAAGGAACAAGGAATGAAGAATTATGAAGTCATTTGTGATTTGTATATTTAAAATCGTTGACTATGAAGCCAATGTTTTGCTTCTTATTACTTATAACCCTATCCGGTATAAGCTGCGGGAAACCCAAAAACACTGTAGATTCGTCTGCAAAGCCTCCACAGGATGCTACCTCTGATAACCATCCGCCACAGCAGATGAACACAGAGGTGGAATTCTGGTTGACTAACCCGGATAAAAGCGCATTATTTCAGAGACAAAATGTGAACCTTAATTTTTCTGTTAACAGCAATAGCAATCCCACTATTTCGGTAGATACCACACAACGTTACCAATCCATTGACGGCTTTGGCTTCTGCCTGACGGGTGGCAGCGCTTATTTAATATACCGCTTGCCTTCCGACCGGCGCCGGGCCTTATTACAGGAATTATTTTCAACTGACAGTACTTATATCGGCATCAGTTATTTACGCGTAAGTATGGGAGCTTCCGACTTAAGTCAACATGTTTTCTCTTACGATGATATTCCTGCCGGCCAGACAGATACTACCCTGCAATATTTCGACCTGGGAGCAGATAAGTACAGCCTCATACCTTTGTTACAGGAAATCCTGAAAATAAATCCCGATATTCAAATCATTGCGACACCATGGTCTGCACCGGTCTGGATGAAAACCAATAACAGTTCGGTCGGAGGGAACCTGAATCCTATATATTACGGAGTATATGCACAATACTTTGTGAAATATATTCAGGCAATGAAAGCCAATGGCATCCACATTAGTGCAGTCACACCGCAAAATGAGCCGTTGAATCCGGACAACAATCCCAGCATGGTGATGTCGGATACCGCTGAAGATATTTTTATAAAAAACCATCTGGGTCCTGCTTTTAAATCCGCCGGATTAAATACAAAAATTATTATTTACGATCATAATTGCGACCGGCCTGATTATCCGCTGTATATTCTGGCCGATCCGGATGCCAGCCAATACGTGGTTGGCTCTGCGTTCCATTTGTATGCAGGAAATATCACTGCCTTATCACAGGTACACAATGCATTTCCGGATAAAAATTTAAATTTTACAGAACAATATACCGGTGGACCCGGAAATTTCGGTCCGGATGTAGACTGGGCGGTGCAGAACCTGATCATCGGCGCCACCCGCAACTGGAGTAAAAATGTACTGGAATGGAACCTGGCATCCGATCCCAATTATGAACCCCATACGCCGGGTGGCTGCAACACCTGTATGGGAGCGCTTACGATCGGTTCTACTGTATCGAGAAATGAATCGTATTATATTATTGCTTCGGCTTCTAAATTTGTAAGGCCCGGAGCCGTAAGAGTTGGCAGTAATATCATAGGTAATTTACAGAATGTGGCATTTCAGAACAGCGATGGAACTAAAGTTTTAATCGTGCTGAATACGGGAAGCAGTAGTCAGAATTTTAATATTCAATTCAATGGAAAAATAGTAAGCAGTAATCTGAATGCGGGAGCGGTAGGGACGTATGTGTGGAAGTGATATAATGGAATCGTGAATCAATGTCGTTTAGATAAGGTTATGGGGCATGTTGGCGAGGACGCCAACATCGGCGTTTGCTGCGGTCGGCGTCCTCGCCGACCGGTTAACTAAACGACATTGAATGGTGAATGGTTGAAGGTTGACAGTTAACCAAATCTTTGCTGCAAAGAATATGAACCTCAAGATTCAGGAAACCAAACCATAGAGTATTCCCTGTGTCTTGCAGTCGTAGGGGTGATCCTTTGTGGCAGGGATTTTCATTTTACAATTTCTTTCACTCAACAACATGAAAAGTTGTAAAGTTGAACAAGTCTTCTTATTTTTAAAGGATTTTTAACGGGCATAAAATATCCGTAATGAGATTTATAAGATTATTTTACTGTTTCCTTGTTTTGGGCCTTCCAGGAATTAACAGGACTGTTGCACAAGTTCACATCATATCCGCTCATCCCGGCAAAATTGCTGCGGGGGTGCAGGAAGTTCACGGTCCGGATATTGCGCTGTACGATCCATCGGTTCATTCTCATCACAAATTGATTTTCATGATTGAGGGAACAGGTGCAAGCGCTATGGATTACTACATTCCTGACAGCATTTTCGCAACCATGGGTTTTCATGTGATCAGTGTTGACTACAAAAATAACGTCATTTCCACTGTTTGTGAGCATAGCAAAGACAGCGCCTGCTCTTATAATTTTCGCAGAGAGATCATCACAGGGGAACCGCTCAGTAATAAAACGGAAGTGGACAGCATTAATAGCCTTTTAAACAGGCTTCAAACATTCCTGCAATATCTTGTAACAATGGATCCGGAGGGAAACTGGAAAGAATTTATCAGGAGTGATAAAATCCGGTGGGATCACATCATCGTTGCCGGCCATTCACAGGGTTCCGGGCATGCAGCGATGTTGGGTAAAATGTTTAAAGTTGACAGGGTATTAATATTTTCAGGCCCTCAGGATTATTTGGTTGATCTTGGCGAGCCTTCTCCCTGGTTGTATAGGAAGAGCGCCACACCCGAAGACCGTTATTACGCTTTTCTGAATCTTGAGGATCCTTTTAATGTAAAATTTCAGATCGCCGATTGTAAAAAATTAATGGCCGGCATTCATCCTGATACTTTAATGGTTAGTCCTGGAATTCCCATGAATGGTGATCATCACATTCTAATAAATGATATCAGAACGAAACGCCCTCACATTTCTACCATGTTTCCCCGGTTTCGCAATGTATGGGCATATATGCTCGGTATAAAATTTAAAGCTGATGGTAAAATCAACTAAATTATTAAAGCGATTTGCGTTGTTTACAACGGCAATTACCGCCTTTTCTTTTTTAACCGCAAAAAGTCAGGGCTTTTTACATGCTGAAGGGTCAAAGATTGTGGACGGAGCAGGAAAGGAAGTGCTGTTAAAAGGCATAGGTCTTGGCGGCTGGATGTTGCAGGAGCCGTATATGTTGAAACTTCCGGCTTCCATAAAAACCCAGCATCAGTTTAAAGAAAAAATTATTGAGCTGATCGGTAAAGAAAAAGCCGCACAATTTTATACGGCCTGGCTGAAGGACGGCATGCAGCAGTCAGATGTGGATTCATTGAAAGCATGGGGATTCAATTCCATTCGTTTGCCGATGCACTATGATCTTTTTACTTTGCCGGCGGATAAAGAACCAATAGCCGGGAAGAACACATGGCTGAAAACAGGATTTGAATTAACAGACAGTTTGCTGAAGTGGTGCTCGGAAGATCATATTTACTTAATTCTCGATTTACACGCTGCTCCGGGAGGACAGGGACATGATCTGGCCATTGCCGATCGGGATTCCTCAAAACCGTCACTGTGGCAAAGCAAAGCCAATCAGGAAAAAACCATTGCACTATGGAAAAAACTGGCAGCAAGATACAGGAATGCAGAATGGATCGGAGGCTATGATCTGTTAAATGAACCAAACTGGTCATTTGAACATCCGCTTGACAGAAAGGATCACGGGGTTAATGATACCGGAAATGCTCCATTACGGAAATTACTTATTCAAATTACGAAAGCTATCAGGTCAGTTGATAAAAACCATATCATTATTATTGAAGGCAACGGATGGGCTAATAATTATAAAGGGTTGATGCCGCCCTGGGATCATGACATGGTAGTTAGTTTCCATAAATACTGGAATAAAAATGATGTGGCTTCCATACAGAAATATTTGGACATTCGTGATCATTATCATATTCCTTTGTGGCTTGGGGAATCGGGAGAAAATAATAATAATTGGTACCGGGATTGTATTCACCTGGTCGAAAGTCATGATATTGGCTGGTCGTGGTGGCCGTTGAAAAAAATAGGAACAAATAACCCTTTTGAAGTAAAAATGCCGTCCGGCTTTAGCAGGATTCTCCGTTATTGGCAGGGAACAGGTCCTAAGCCTTCAGAGGATGAGGCATTTCAGGGACTCATGGAACTGGCTAAAAATTATAGAACTAAAAACGTAATTGTTCATGAGGAGGTGCTGGATGCATTATTTCATGGGGAATGAAGCTCAAAGCTGGAAGCTGAAAGCTGAAGGCTCAAAGCTTAAAGCTCGAACCTTGAAACCAAAACTTGAAACCCGAAACAATAAAACAAATACCTTAAATATTTCATATATGAAAAAATTATCGGTCATGATCCTTCTTTTTTTGGCTGCCTGCTCTACGAAGCAATCAAATACAAGTAACAGTTCGAATTCAGGTATAGATACTTCATTTTCCACTGCCGGCAAACAGGTGGTTGTTTATACCACCGCTGAAAACACCCACGATCGCCTGACCATTACAGACACCTTGCATTTCTCTCCGTTTGGTCAGCCACAGGAATCGCAGCCCTGTATTTTTGTGGATCCTGCTCATACTTTTCAAACTGTGTTAGGCATTGGCGGGGCAATTACAGATGCGGCTGCAGAGACATTTTATCTATTGCCTAAAAATGAGCAAGAGGAAATATTAAAGGCTTATTATGATCCGGCGAAAGGTATTGGCTATACGCTGGCGAGAACTAATATCAACAGTTGTGATTTTTCTAGTGAAAGCTATACTTATGTCAGTAATGATGATACTTCATTAAGTACTTTCAGTATAAAACATGATGAAAAATACCGCATTCCTTTAATAAAAGCTGCTGCCGGTGAAACAGGAGGAAAGCTGACTATCTTTGCCAGTCCATGGAGTCCACCTGCCTGGATGAAAGACAATGATAATATGCTGCATGGTGGTCACCTTTTACCCAAATACTATCAGACCTGGGCGAATTATTTTGTAAAGTTTATTCAGGCATATAAAAATGAGGGAGTTAATATTTGGGGGGTTACTGTGCAGAATGAACCCATGGCCAGTCAGACATGGGAATCGTGCATTTATACCGCGCAGGAAGAAAAAGATTTCGTGAAAAGTGCGTTGGGACCCACCTTTTGGGAAGATGGATTGAAAGATAAAAAGATTATTATCTGGGATCATAACCGCGGATTGATGTATCAGCGTGCCAGCACGGTGCTGAATGATCCTGAAGCGGCAAAATATGTGTGGGGGGTTGGCTTCCATTGGTATGTGGATGATAACTTCAGTAATGTGGAACGGGTGCACGAAGCTTTCCCACAAACGCATCTGTTATTTACTGAAGGTTGTAATTATCCTTTTAATTTAGACAGCATATATGTCTGGCATTGGGGTGAGAAATATGGAGAATCCATGATCCATGATTTTAACAATGGCGCAGTGGGTTGGTGTGACTGGAATATTTTGCTGAATCAAAGAGGCGGACCTAACCATGTAGGTAATTATTGTTTTGCACCTGTTCATGCGGATACAACCACCGGTAAACTATATTTCATGAACTCTTATTATTATATAGGTCATTTTTCCAAATTCATCCGCCCGGGAGCTAAAAGGATCAGCAGTTCTTCCGACACGGACAGTTTGCTGACAACCGCCTTTGTCAATCCCGATGGAAAACTGGCGGTCATTGTCATGAATCTTACAAATGAAAGACTGCCTTATTATCTCTGGATAAAGGGGCAGGCTGCTCAGGCAATAAGCCTGCCGCATTCTATACAAAGCCTTGTCATAGAATAAGGCACAAATTTTGCTTTTCTTCTGGTAATTTGTAAAAAAAAGGGAATTTTTTGAAATATTTTCGTAGAATAAAAAAAACTTTGTCATAGCTTTGCATCGAATTTAAAACGGAACTAGTTTTTATCACTTTTTAACACGGAACAGAAGTTGAAAAGATCATTAACCCATATTGCCTTCCCGGCATGGCATCCCTCGCTAAAAGGGACTGAAAACACTCACAGGGTTAGTATTTTCCGTTATCTTTCGCGACGACCTCGGATCTGATATCAGGCATCTTTTTCGCTGATGCCCTTGTTCAGGTGGATGTAAACATCCCTGAACACCTTGGTAATTAATATCTGTTGTCTCTTTTTACATTTACTTTTTATCTTAATATCCAAGTGGACTCTGAAAAAAAATATATCGTACGTGCAGCTATAGCCGACGATAAAAAATATGCCACTATTATTACGGAAGAAATGGCTTCTTCGGCTGAGAAACGCGGCACCGGTATTGCCAGGCGTTCTCCGGAATATGTCAGTCAAAAGATGGAAGAAGGTAAAGCCGTCATAGCCGTTACTCCGGATGGTCAATGGGTGGGATTTTGTTACATAGAAGCCTGGGGACATGAAAAATTTGTCGCCAACTCGGGATTGATCGTTTCTCCCGAATTCCGCGGACAAGGTGTAGCCACGGAAATCAAGAGAAAAATATTCGAGCTTTCGAGGAAAAGATATCCTGAAGCAAAAATATTCGGGCTAACCACCGGCCTGGCAGTGATGAAGATCAATTCTGAACTGGGATACGAACCGGTCACCTATTCCGAACTGACAGATGATGATGAATTCTGGAAAGGCTGCCAGAGTTGCGTCAATTATCCCATTCTGATGAGCAAAGGCAGAAAAAATTGCCTTTGTACTGCCATGCTTTATGATCCTGCCAAAAAGGAAAATAAAGTCGCCCTGCCCGAGCCGGAGGTAAAGGTTGTGATCACTCCGAGCGGAAATGTCCGGCGGAAAAAGAAACGCCATTTTAAGGGAAATTACAAATTATTTGAAAGATGGATACGTTATAAGCGTTATGTTTTATTAAAAGGAAAGAAGAAAGAGGATCTTTCTCAAAATGGCGGCGGCCCGGTGAAAAAGAAATTTTTCTTCTTTTAACTCATGTGAATAATTTTAATTGCTATATAATGAAGAAAGTAGTTTTAGGATTCAGCGGAGGATTAGATACTTCCTATTGTGTAAAATACCTGACGGAGGAGAAAGGATATGAAGTACATTCCATTATCGTAGATACCGGTGGTTTTACTAAAGACGAATTAAAGCAAATTGAAAAAAAGGCCTATGCCCTGGGCGTGAAAAGCCATGAGACGGCAGACGCCGTAAAAGATTATTATGACAAAGTAATCAAGTACCTGATTTTTGGAAATGTCTTAAAAAATAATACTTATCCGTTGAGTGTAAGCGCCGAGCGCATGAGCCAGGCTTTAGCTATTGCTGCCTATGCAAAGGGATTGCATGCAGACGCTGTAGCTCATGGAAGCACAGGAGCCGGCAATGACCAGGTACGATTCGATATGATCTTTCATATTATGATACCAGGGGTGGAAATCATTACACCCATCAGGGATATGAGGCTGAGCAGGGAAGATGAAATAGCGTATCTGAAGTCCAAAGGTGTGGAAATGGATTTTGCCAAAGCGCAATATTCTGTTAATAAAGGCATTTGGGGTACCTCAGTAGGGGGGAAGGAAACATTAACCTCTGAAAAATTTCTGCCTGAAAGTGCCTTTCCCTCCCAGGTTTCTAAAACAAAACCCGAAGATATCACCCTGCATTTTGACAAAGGGGAACTAAAGGGTATTAATGATAAAAAGTTCGCTCATCCCACTGATGCTGTCAGGGAATTGCAAAAAATAGCTGCTCCATTTGGCATTGGCAGAGATATTCATGTGGGTGATACGATCATCGGAATAAAAGGAAGGGTAGGTTTTGAAGCTGCAGCGCCATTAATAATCATCAAAGCACATCATGCGCTGGAAAAGCATGTGCTAACCAAATGGCAATTGATGTGGAAAGACCAACTGAGCGCGTTTTACGGCAACTGGCTCCATGAAGGACAAATATTAGATCCCGTGATGCGTGATATAGAAGCTTTCCTGTCACATTCGCAAGAGACGGTAACAGGTGATGTGTTTATTACCTTGCATCCCTATCGCTTCCAGGTGAACGGGATTCATTCTGTCCATGATCTGATGAACAGTAAGTTCGGCAAATATGGTGAAATGAATACGGGATGGACAGGGGAAGATGTTAGGGGATTTTCTAAAATATTCGGCAACCAAACTATGATCTGGCATCGGGTGAATGATAAATAAAGAAGTTTGATGTTTTGAGTTTGATGTTTAAGATTAATTGAGATTTGAGAATTGAATATTATTTGTTATTTGAGATTTGTTATTTGGAATTTTGGAAATATCATGAGTAATACAACAAAAATAAAAGCCGGTATCATTGGTGGCGCTGGTTATGGCGGTGGCGAAATGATCAGGATCTTATTGAATCATCCGGATGTAGAATTATCGTATGTACATAGCCGTAGCCATGCCGGCGAATCTTTGGATGCTGTGCATACTGATCTGATCGGTGATACTGATCTTCATTTTACGGATAATTTTGACTGGAAGGTAGATGTGCTCTTTCTCTGCATGGGTCATGGCGAATCAAAAAAATTGCTGACAGAGCAATCCATCCCGGCTGAGGTGCATATTATTGATTTGAGCCAGGATTTCAGGTTGGGTGAGCAAACAGATAACAGAACATTTGTGTATGGTTTACCCGAATGGAAAAGAGAAGAGATCAAAAAAGCCCATGATATCGCAAACCCCGGATGTTTTGCTACGGCTATTCAATTGGGATTATTGCCACTGGCAAAGGCAGGGTTCTTAAAGGAAATTCATACTACCGGGATTACCGGTTCTACGGGTGCAGGGCAAAAGTTGCAACCTACTACACAGCATAGCTGGCGCAGCGGGAATGTAAATGCTTATAAAACATTGGCTCATCAGCATTTGAAAGAAATCACACAGACATTGAAGGCATTGCAGCCTGATTTCAATGCACCGTTAAATTTTGTACCCTGGCGGGGCGACTTCACAAGAGGTATATTTATCACCTCATACCTCTATTGTGATTTAAGCCTGGAAAATGCGTATAAATTATACCATGACTTTTATGCAGGACATCCCTTCACTCATGTGAGCGAAAAAATGATTGATTTAAAACAAGTGGTGAATACAAACAAATGTCTGATCCATTTAGAAAAAGTAAACAACAAATTGGTGATACATTCTATTGATGATAATTTATTGAAAGGTGCATCCGGACAGGCAGTGCAGAATATGAATCTGATGATGGGATTGGAGGAAACGGCCGGGTTGAAATTGAAATCAATTGTATTTTAGCTAAAAGCTGAAGGCTGAAAGCCTAATGCTAAAAGCAGAAAGCGTAAGGCATATAGTCTATATGATCAACAAAGTTTCTTTAATATTAAATATCGCAAATGAGAGATTTCAAGAAATATGATGTTTGGGAAAAATCTCATGAATTAGTGCTTTATATTTATAAAAATGTTTTGCCTGAACTCCCGCAGGAAGAAAAATATGGGCTTTCAAAACAGTTAAGTCGTGCAGCATATTCTATTCCACTTAATATTGCGGAGGATTGCGGAAGGTCATCAGATAAAGATTTTTCTCACTTTCTGGATATGGCTTTAGGGTCACATGAAGTAGAATATTGTTCGATTTTAGCCGCTGATCTATGCATTTTGGATACGGATAAGAATGAAAGATTAAACAGCCTGATCAATGAAGTAAAGGCCATGTTGATTAGCCTGATTAAGTCAATTAGAAAACGATTTTATAACAAAACATCAAAGCCTTAAGCTTTACGCTTTGTGCTTTACGCTTTAAATTAATAAGATGAATTTATTCAACGTATATTCTCTATTCGACATTACGCCTGTGAAGGCGAAAGGCAGTTATCTTTGGGACGACAAAGGGGACCAGTATCTTGATTTGTATGGCGGACATGCTGTAATTTCCATCGGGCATACTCACCCGCATTATGTAAAGGCCATTACCGAACAATTACAAAAAATCGGTTTTTATTCTAATTCGGTAAAAAATCCTCTGCAGGAAAAATTAGCAGAAAAACTTGGAAAGTTGAGCAGTTATGAGGATTATGAATTATTTCTATGTAACTCAGGAGCAGAAGCAAATGAAAATGCCTTGAAGTTGGCATCTTTTGTAACCGGACGTAAAAAAGTAGTCGCCTTCCACCAATCTTTTCATGGGAGAACATCCGGCGCGGTGGCAGCCACCGACAATCCGAAAATAGTTTCTCCATTTAATGCTGCACATGATGTACAATTTATTCCACTGAATGATGAAGATGCTTTGAAGAAAGCTGTGGATGACAAAACTGCTGCGGTGATCATAGAAGGAATACAAGGCGTAGGTGGGATCAACCTGGTAGATGACCTGTTTTTTCAATTATTAAGAGAGGTATGTGATAAAAATAAGGCATTGCTTATTTTAGATGAAGTACAATCGGGATATGGCAGAAGCGGTCGGTTTTTTGCGCATCAATATGCAAGTATTAAACCCGATTTAATTACCATAGCCAAAGGAATGGGCAATGGTTTCCCTATTGGAGGAGTATTGATTAACCACGAAATTAAACCATGGGTTGGTGAATTAGGCACTACTTTCGGAGGTAATTATTTAGCCTGTGCAGCGGCGCTGGCAGTGTTGGAAGTAATTGAAAAAGAGAATTTATCAGATAATGCTTTAAAAATTGGAAATTATTTATTGGAAAACGTAGCAAAATTCACCAGGCTTCAAAAGGTTCGGGGAAAAGGGTTAATGATCGGATTTGATGTACCTGAAGAATTGAAAGACTTAAGACAAAAATTATTATTTGACCATAAAATATTCACCGGGGCTTCCGGATCCTATACGATCCGTTTGTTACCGTCCCTGACGTTGACCAAAAGACAGGCTGACGAATTTCTGGAAGCTTTGGAAGAAGAGGTGGGAAGGTGAGCAGAAGGCTCAAAGCTGAAGGCAGAAAGCGAAAGGCAGAAAGCTCAAAGCGGAAGGCGGATAGCAATAATAATATATAAAATATTTTCAAATAAGCTTTGGGCATTTTGTCTTAAGCTTTAAGCCAGCATAAAGCAATGAAACAATTTATCTCCGTTAACGATGTTCCGGACATTAATCATTTAGTTGATAAAGCTTTAGCATACAAAAAAAAACCATTCGCGGATAACAAACTTGGGAATCTTAAGACGCTCGGCATGTTGTTCATGAATCCGAGCATGCGTACGCGTATCAGCACACAGATAGCTGCGCGGAACCTGGGGATGGAAGTTATCGTGTTCAATGTGGATAAGGAAGGCTGGCAACTGGAATTTGAAGAGGGTATTGTCATGAATGGCAAAATGGCTGAGCATGTGAAAGAAGCTGCAGCCGTGATGGGAGAATATTTCGACGTCTTATCTATACGGACTTTCCCCGGATTAGTAAATAAAGAAGAGGATTACAGTGAACGTTATATCAGACAGTTTATTAAATATGCCGGTATTCCGGTGGTAAGCCTGGAGAGCGCTACGTTACATCCGCTTCAAAGCCTGACGGATATTATCACTATTAAAGAAAATATGCAATCGTCTGGCGATTCCAAGCCTAAAGTAGTGATGACCTGGGCGCCTCATGTCAGAGCACTACCCCAATCAGTCCCCAATTCTTTTGCGCAATGGATAAATGCATGGAAAGAAACTGACCTCACCATAGTACAGCCAAAGGGATATGAATTAGATGAAAAATTTACAAATGGCGCTGCCATTATGTACGATCAGAATGAAGCATTGCAAAATGCAGACTTTGTGTATGTAAAGAACTGGTCATCCTATCGCGAATACGGGAAAATCCTGAATACGGATCCTTCATGGATGATCACAAAGGAGAAATTAAAATATACTCACCACGCTAAAGTGATGCATTGCCTGCCGGTAAGAAGGAATTTGGTCATTGCGGATGAAGTCCTGGATAGTACACAATCTATTGTGACAGAAGAAGCCGGTAACAGGGTATGGGCTGCACAGGCGGTGTTGAGTGAAATACTATTGAATCAAGAATAAAGATAGCTGTTATTGCTAATCAGTTACGGGATTAAAAGAATGAATCAACCGGTGGATAAGTTATTTATTATAAAAATTGGGGGAAATATCATGGACGATGAGGAAAAACTTCCTTCATTTTTAAAAGATTTTGTACGGATAAAAGAGAAGAAAATATTAGTCCACGGTGGAGGAAAAATTGCCACACAGATAGGAGAGAAGTTAGGGATAAAAGCCAACTATGTAAACGGGAGAAGAATAACGGATGAAAAAACGATTGATTTAGTGACCATGGTGTATGGGGGGCTTACCAATAAGAAAATGGTAGCCAAATTACAGGCATTGAATTGTAATGCGATAGGCGTTACCGGTGCAGATGCCAATTTGATCCCTGCAAAAAAGAGACCGGTAAAAGATATAGACTATGGGTTTGTGGGAGACATTGATAAGGAGAAATTAGCCTCAGGGAATGTCAGGGATCATTGGCAATTATTACTGAATAATGGCTTAGTGCCGGTAGTGGCATCTTTGACACATGATGGGAAAGGGCAAATATTGAATACAAATGCAGATACAATAGCTTCTGTACTTGCAGTGTTATTATCAGAAGATTATTATGTACGTTTGGTGTATTGCTTTGAGAAAAAGGGAGTATTGCAAAATGTGAATGATGAAAAATCCGTCATGCACTTAATCAATAAAACCATTTATAAAAACCTGTTAGAAGACCACTCAGTGGCCGAAGGCATTTTACCAAAGCTGGAGAATGCATTTGCCGCGATTGACCAAGGAGTAAAAGAGGTGATCATTGGGCATGCCGATGATCTGGTTCAAAACCTGACAGCAGAGGTAAGAGGTACTTTGATAAAATAAAAGATTGTTTATCACTATTGTCCGACTAAAATAATTGAAAAAGGAGAAAAAAAAAGGATGGCCCAGTAAGAACCATCCAAAATAGTTATGTTTGAGTTACCACACTTAAACAGTAACTAATGGGCGA
>SCQT01000053.1 GCA_004322015.1 Chitinophagaceae bacterium | reverse complement strand
CCCTCCCCCACCATGTACATGTATATCAATAAACCCCGGCGAAATATAATGACCGTTTGCATCTATCTCCATAGCATGGTCCACCTTGATATTTCCCTCGCAAACTGAAGTGAGGGTGCCACCTGTAACCAATACGGTCCCATTTTCAATTAAACGGTAAGGCGTGATGATCTTGCCGTTATATATCTTCAATTGTTGCGTTTCCATTAAAACTTTTATTAGTTTCCTTCCCTGCATTTGTCTGGCAGGAACTCCCGAGCATTCAGAAATTGCCTGTGTCTGCAACTCTGACACTTGTGCAATTTACCACAATGATCTTACGGATACCTCATACATTTTTCACACTTTTAAAGAAAACACACAGAGCATTTCATCCGCACTATTTTCAATTTATCAATTGACATCCCACCAAAGCCTGGTGGACACTTTATCCGGCCCGTTCAACAGTGTTACGCCCTGCTGTACCTGCTGCAAATCGGTGGAATATTCCAGCGATGGATAGGGCAATCGCCTGATAAAAGTGCCCTGTGGTAAATCCGGATTATCCGATTCAAGTACCGGGTACATTTTAGGATAACCTGTACGCCTGAACTCCGCCCATGCTTCCATGGCATCCGGGTAAATGGCAAGCCACTTTTGAGTACCGATCTGTTGCCGCTCCGTTGCTTCATCCTGAGCCCATTTAACCGGTATGGCGGCTACAGCGGCGGAATTGGCGACGTCCCCCGGAGTGGCAGGCAACGCCGTGGAATTTATATAATTATTGATAACTGTCTGATCGGTTATTCCCCATTGTTCCATGCTTTCTCTGATGCCCATCTCATAAAGTGATTGTGCATTGCCGCCCATATTCCATCCGTTTAAAGCACCCTCTGCCCTTAAAAAGTAAGCTTCTGCAGCATATATCACAGGCTTCGGTGCAGTAAGCTGAGCTACCCATGACGAGCCATTCCAGGTAACCCAATAGGGACCTACATTAGAAGTTTGGGCGGGCTGGTTTAAAGGGTTGTTAAGCGCCAGTGTGGACGAACCGTTCCTGACACTGCGAAAGGTGCCTGTGGTCACTGCCGGCTGAAAATATATATTCAACCTCGGATCATTATACCCCTTCAGATAAGAGTACATGGTTGAACTCATGCTAAATGCATTATATGCGGCCACCTGCGATAATCCATTGCCATCCCGTCCATTCAATGATTTTGCGATCCAGGCGGACTGACTTATATCAGTCATCACGCCGGCTGCAACAGCAGCCTCCGCCTCCTGTTTCGCCAGCGAAGGATCCACTTTTGATACTCTCATTGCCAATCTCAAACGCAAGGTATTGGCAAACAAGATCCATTTAGACACATTGCCACCATAGATAAGATCATAGTTCCCGAAAACATTAGCGCCGCTACCTAACTTTTGAAGGTTCGTTACCGCCTGATCTAAGCGTTTGAAAAAGTCTCCATATATTTTATCCTGAGCATCATAGGCGATGGCAGCCTGGGCTTTCCCCGCGTCGAAATACTGTATGGGTCCAAAATAATCGGTCATGTGATCAAAAGCATATACCCACATCATACTGGCTAATGCATATTGACCGGAGGTAGAGTCGGTATTCTCAAAAATGGACTGTAATTGCGGAACCACATTTACATAAGTAATGATTCCCATACGGGGTAGCCAGGAATCGTGTATTACATAACGATCCGTGGTAAAATCATTGGTGCTCTGTGCAAAATACTGGGCATAAAAATCCGCATACAGGTTTTGCACAGTTTGATAATAACTTCGGTTAATGCAGGCCCAGGATTCCGCGGTGGAAAACATAAAGGGTAATTCCTGCTTGCCTGCCTCAGTGATGGACCCGGGGTCAGAATTGATTACATTGAATCTTTTAGTACAATTGGTAAATAGTAATACCAACATGATCGGAAGCAGGCATTTTATATAGCTGTTCATAACTTTCGGTTTAGATTAGATGACTAAAATGATAAATTAATATTTAAGCCGATGCTACGGATAGATGGCGGCAAACCGGATTCAACTCCCTGGTAATTGCTCGTCCCGATAGCTGACTCAGGATCTATTGGAAGAGTACGCTTAATCCCGGGAATATTCAGCAACGATTTCCCACGATAAAGGAAAAACAGATTGTGCCCCGTAAGTGAAAGTTTTGCCTCTTTTAAGAAGGTATTATGCAGGTTAAATCTGTATCCCAGTGAGAATTCCCTCAAACGGAAGTTGGTAGCATGATAAGCAAAAAACTGTCCATACCCTGAGCGTCCGCCCTGTGAAACATTTGTCCATAATTGTTCGGCTGTGATACCTGTCGTATTAACGGTGCCATCGTCTTGAACCCCTGAAAGGATCAGTCCGCCACTTCTGAATTGAGTGGTGTATCCGCTTACCCCGTAATAAGCCATCATAGCATCGGTACCCGAAACGACTACACCACCTACACTTCCGTCAACCAGGAAGGACAATTCGAAATTCTTATATTCAAAATCATTATTCCAGCCCACTGTAAAATCAGGATTAAAATTCCCCAGTTTCTGCAGAGGAGTTACTTCAGGCAAACCGGCGGCAGTCACCAAATTCCGTCCGGTCTTCGGATCCTTAGCCCATACGTAATCATATATATCGCCATAAGAGCCTCCCGGTTTAATTAATAAGCTGCCAAAATTATCATTACCCGTCGAAAGATCCACCTGGCTTACGCCCGGAGCCAGGGAAAGGACTTTATTCTTATTAGTGGCAAAGTTCAGTTTAGTGTCCCAATTAAACACATTTCCTTTTACAGGGGTTGCACTCAACACGATTTCCAATCCTTTATTCTCAATGTTTCCAGCATTAATGTACTGATCGCTAAACCCGCTTGCTCTGGGGAGATTGATTAAAATAAGCTGATTGATCGTATTGGTTTTATAGATGGTTGCATCCAGCCCCAAACGGCCATTCAAAAATCTCCAGTCTAACCCCGCTTCATAAGATTTTGTTTGTTCCGGTTTCAGATTGTCAATGGCCTTCGTATCATTTCTGGATACAAATCCATTTCCCGATCCTTGATTATAGGAGTAGGTTTGTTGCAATAAATAAGGGTCAGCATCATTGCCTACCTGAGTAAAAGAACCTCTTACCTTGGCAAATGATACCCAGGATGGCAACTTAAACATGTCTGATAGTATTGCAGATAACCCAACAGAAGGATAAAAGAAACCATAAGGTGCAGGCAGTGTGGATGACCAGTCATTTCTGCCGCTTACATCCAGATAAAGATAATCCTTAAATTTCAATTCCGCATTTCCATACACGGATTGCACTTCCTTTCTAACAGTAGTACTGGAATAAGCAGGCGAAGTGGCAAAATTGAGATTAAATTTGTTAGGGATACTTAACCCGTTAGCCACATCTTGTGTGTTGTACCCCTTATCATCAAGCACGCCGGCGCCTATATTATAATTAATGCTGAAGGAAGAAGAAACGGTATTGGTACCGGATAACAGCAAATCAATATTCCTTTCCCAATGATTGATATAAGCTTCTAAATACCTGCCTCCCGGCTGAACAGGGAACGCCACGGTCCCGTCATAATAAGAGGAGGTAATTTTATCGTCGTAGCGATCCAAACTATAACGTCCCTGCAGACTTAACCAATCTGTAAACTGATATTTTACACTTGACATCATCATGATCCGGTTACGTTCCTCATCCAGGCTGTTTCTATACACATCCCAATAAGGGTTTTGGAAGGTGGATGAACTGGTCCAATAAACGGGGAGGGGTTTGCCATTTACATCGAACCTCTCATAATTCTTCAAGCTGTCGCTGCTCAGGTCTCTGGGCATTATATAGGCCTCGTTATTTATACCCTGATCACCCAAACGAGGTTCATTATCAATCGTCCGGTTCACGTAGGTGATCTTCACATCTGTTGATAATTTGGGAAGCACTTGTGCGGTAACCCGCATGTTAAGGGTATTTCTCTGCAAACCGTTTTTAGGTACGATCCCGGAGACTGAATTGTTGGTGTAAGAAGCATAACCACGCAGTTTGTCGGTACCACCTGTTACGCTCACGTAGTTATTAATTGAAACACCCGTATTATAAAAATCGCGTACATTATCCGGATAAGTTTTCCCGGTAGCTCCCCAGCTTCCTCCTGCCTTGGCATTATATTGCCCCAGGCTGCCGCGTCCATAAGTGTTTTGGAATTTCATGAGCATATCAGGCATATCAAACGACACATCGCCGCTATAATTGACGGAAAGGCTCCCGCTTTGTCCGCTCTTCGTGGTGATGATTATAGCCCCGTTCGCCGCCCGGCTACCATATAACGCTGCAGCCGCAGGACCTTGTAATATGGATATGGATGCCACATCTTCCGGATTAATACTGGCAGCTCCGTCGCTTCCGGAGTAGCTGCTGCTGATTGATTTAGGTTGTGTGGCAATAGTGTTCGCAGAACCGCCTCCGTTAGTCTCCGTACTCATTGTATTATCTATCGGAACTCCATCCACCACAATGAGCGCGTTGTTGTTACCATTAATGGAGCGGTTACCTCTCAGGACAATTCTTACGGCGCTTCCCGGACCGGACCCCGCAGGGGTAACTACGGCCCCGGCTACTTTCCCCGCCAGCTCATTCATAATATTAGAGCCTGGATCCGACACTTTATTGACGTCATTATTAGAAAGCTCCTGGACAGCGTACGTGAGTGAACGCGATTGGCGCTTTATACCGAGTGCAGTCACCACCACACCATTTAAAGAATTCACATCAGCCGTCAATTGTACATCAATGTTCTCCCTTGAATTAATGGATATTTCCTTTGTCGCAAATCCAACATATCTAAAGACTAATACACCATTATCCGGAGCATCTATAGAATATTTCCCGTCTGGGCCCGTGGTGGTTCCTTTTATGGTCCCTTTGACCAGCACCGTTACTCCTATCAACGGTTCGCCCTTGGTATTTGTGACAAGCCCGTGGATCAGGCTGAGGGGATGCCCCCCCCTGATAAAGGCACGCGACGTTGCATCCGCTTTAGAAAAAGAAGAAGCATGCGCACACTGAGCAAATGCCAAAAACGCCGCGAGCGTTGCCAATTGAATTCGCGGCCTGTAAAGGCCGGCCGGCTTTTTTAAACAGTAGATTAATCGAATCATGGTACTTAGGTTTTAATTGTTTAGGATTTGACCAGAGTTATCGTGCAAAGTCTATCACTTGTTCTGCAATATTGTCAGACCAAAAATAAAGAAGTAAAAATGACCCAGGAAGGTAAAACTGCGATAACGTTCTCGATATTTTAAGTGAACAGAAAGAAAAAGATAAAGCCAGAACAAAACAATATGTCATAAAAAATTTGTCAGGGTATGTCAGAAGTTTTAATTAATTTACACAAGAAAAGTAAACCGGTTATGCCGCTATATTCTTAATCTCCGAAAGTATGAATCGAAGACATCTTGTAACCCTGAAAGACATTGCCAGAGAATTAGGCATTTCAGTTGCTACAGTCTCAAGAGCATTAAGAGATACCTACGACGTAAGTGAAGAAACAAAAAACTCAGTTCTTACCAAAGTAAAGGAACTAAATTATCGCCCCAATTTTAATGCTATGGGACTGGTGAACCATAAATCCCATAATATAGCGGTGATCCTTCCCACGATTACCAATTATTATTTTTCAACGGTCATTACAGGAATACAATATACAGCCTATAAGAATGCATATAATATCATTTTACATGTAACCGGTGAATCACCTGAAAGGGAAATAACTATTGCAAAGGAATTACCCTTGAGTTCCATTGATGGCGTGCTTGTATCCGTTACCTCTGAATCAAATAAGTGTGACCATTTACAAGAAATAATTGACAATGGGGTTCCCGTAGTATTTTTTGACCGGGTAGCAGAGTCCATTAAAACCTCCAAGGTAATGCAGAATGATTATGAGGGCGCTTTTACAGCGGTTGAACATCTTATTAAGAGGGGATATAGGAAGATCGCCCACATAAGCGGGCCGTTCTCATTAGCTTTTACCAAGGAAAGGCTGCGCGGATATCTTACCGCATTAAAAAAGCATAAGATCCCTTTTAATCAAAACTGGGTGATCCATTCTGAATTCAACCAGGAAAGCGGAGGCGCCGATACTTATAAATTATTATCAATGCGGGACAGGCCGGATGCCATTTTCGCAGTCAATGACCGGAAAGCTGTGGGCGCCATTCTTACTCTTAAGAAAAAAGGGATCCGGATAGGGCAGGAAATAGGAGTGATTGGTTTTACGAACGACCCTGTGTCGGCTATCATCAGTCCGTCATTGACCACCGTGGAAGAACCTGCCTCTGCCATTGGCGAAAAAAGTTGCGAATTACTTTTGAAACATATTTCCAAAAAAGACTTTATACCGGAAGAAGTCATCCTTAAGGGAAAATTAATAGCCAGGGAATCAACCTCACGGACCTCATAAGACCTTCCTATACACTGTCAATATCCTGAACCAGGGCTCTTACCCCTCCCTCTCTGCAGGAGCAGCTTTATCATCCAATCAACGGATGCCTTTTAAACGCTTTATTCCTGTCAAAAAGGTAACGGTAAGTGATAAGTCTCCTGCTGCGGTAGGTGCCTAATTTCTCGGCTATATTGATCATTTTGGGATTAAAATCACCGATCCATTGCATTTCATAATAATCGTATCTGGCTTCAGGCTGTATTAGTTTAGCCGCTTCAATAATCATATAACTATCGGCTCCCTTTCCCTGAAATTCGGGAACAATGCCAAAGACCAACCCCACAAAACGGTTACATTTCCCGAATTTCTTAATCCACAAAAACTTTAGTTTCTGGAATAATCCGAATTTACCGTTCAGGCGCTTAAACCATTGATTCAAATCGGGCAGATTCAGCCAGCAGCCAATCGGTTCATTTTTATAATATATGAACCAAACGATATGCTCATCTATCACGGACTTCATCGCCTGCATGATCTTTTTGGCCTGCCTGAGCTCCAGGGTTTTATTCCCGCCATGCCCCGCCCAGGCTTTATTATAGACGGTACAAAAATCTTCCGCATACTTATCTAAATTATTTTTACGGATATATTCAGAATGAAAATCAGGATCAGAAGCAAAAACGGCGTGACGTTCATAAAATTTATTGTCCACCACCGCATTCACACTCATTGCAAAACATACCTGATTAAAAAAAAGCTGAAAACCGTAATTTTCAAATAACTGCTGATAATAAGGCGGATTATAATTCATGCAATATAAAGGTTCATAAAACCCTTCTACAACCAGTCCCCACCACCGGTCTCTCTCTCCGAAATTAATAGGTCCGTCCATCGCCTGCATACCGCGTTCCCGCAACCATTGCTTCGCATGATCCAGCATAAAATCAGCGGACTGCTGATCATTGATACATTCAAAAAAACCTATTCCGCCGGTTGGTTGCTCATCCCCGATATTTTTATATTTTTTATTTACAAAGGCTGCTATTCGGCCAATAACCTTTCCCTGATCATCCTTCAATATCCATCGTTCGCACTCGTTATCCTTTTGACGGAATAATTTATTTTTTTCGGGATCAAACACTTCTTCCACATCCTTGTCTAAGGGGCGTATCCATTGCGGGTTATTTTGATGGATGAATACCGGTACCTCTAAGAATTGCCTGGCAGTAGATTTGTCCTTGACAGGTATTAACTGCATGAAAATAGTTTATGGGCAAAAATAAGGATTGTAGCGGGAGTAATCAATTCTCTCACAGGCATCATTTATCCAATTCTTTCAGCAGCCCTTCCAGGTCAAGCATCTCCGTGTACATTTCCAATGAGCCATCCGGACGATGCGGCCATTGATCACGCGGACGATCCCAATACAACTCCACTCCATTCCCATCGGGATCATTCAGATATAAAGCTTCCGAGACGCCATGATCTGCCGCACCTGTCAGCGGATAACCCGCTTTCAGCAAGCGATCGTATGCCACTGCCAGGTCTTTACGAGTGGGATAAAGGATAGCTGTATGAAATAATCCGGCGTTGTGAAGCGGAGCAGGCGATGCATTTTTACTATACCAAGTATTTAATCCTATATGATGATGATAGCCCCCCGCAGAGAGGAACGCCGCCTGGTCTCCATACATAGTAGTCAATTCGAGACCCAGCAGATCGCGATAAAAGTGAAGCGCCCGTTCCAGGTCAGCCACCTTCAAATGCACATGGCCTATCCGTGTTTGTGCGGGAATAGTGTAGGGTTGTTTTTCCATCGTATAAAGATAATGAAATTACCAGGCAACTGTAAAACGTTTTCTAATATGTCCGGGATGTTCGGCTTCATCCATAGTCGCAACTGCCACATCTTCCACTGAAATAGCGCTCTTTTTATTATCATCAAAAACCGGCTCATCTGCGCCAATCCTGTACCTACCGGTACGCTTATGCGGTAAAGCAGGATTCATTTCAATGGCAGGGCTTAAGAAGGTCCATTCCAACTGATCTTCTTTCTTCAAAATATTCAAATAATCCCTGGCTGCTGAAGCTCCTCCTTTAAATATTTCAGGAAATTCCCGAGTATCCACCAATTGTTTTCCCGGCGCTATAAAAAGGCTTCCGGCTCCTCCCATGACAAGATATCTTTTTACGCCCGATTTTTTAACCGCCTGCTGAACGGATTGAGAACCCTTTAAAAATTCGTTATAAATGTCGGGGTTTGTCCAACCGGGGTTATAGGCGCTGATCACTATATCGTGACCTTTCAGCAGG
>SCQT01000052.1 GCA_004322015.1 Chitinophagaceae bacterium | reverse complement strand
GCTGTCTTCCGGCAAGGATGACAACACCTTGTTGGGAGCGGGGAGCACGTTTGTATATCCTTTATTCTCCAAGCTGTTCTATGTCTATCATCAGCAGACGGGACTAAAGATCAATTACCAGTCCATCGGATCGGGTGGGGGTATTTTACAATTAAAGAATAAAACGGTGGATTTCGGCGATTCGGATGCACCGCTTACCGCAGAGCAGGCCCAAAGCATGGGAGCCGATGTACTACATATTCCCATGTGCTCGGGGGCCGTGGTGATCAGCTATAATATCCCCGGTGTGACCGATACCCTGCAATTAACGCCCGGTGTAATTGCCGGCATCTATCTGGGGACTATTACCAAATGGAATGACCCTAAGATCACCGGCATTAATCCCGGGGTGAAACTACCGGCCATGCCCATAGCGGTAGCGCACCGTTCAGACGGCAGCGGCACCACCAATATCTTCACCGATTATTTATCTAAGATCAGTCCCGAATGGCAATCCAAAGTGGGTAAAGGGACAGCCGTGAACTGGCCGGTAGGGCTGGGCGGAAAGGGTAACGAAGGGGTATCCGGTCTGATCCGCCAGACACCCGGAGGGGTCGGATATATAGAACTGGCGTATGCTATTCAGAATAAGATGATGTACGCCAGGGTGCAGAATAAAAGCGGCCGCTACATCACCCCATCCATTGCCTCCACCAGCGCAGCCGGTAATGTGCAGATGCCGGCAGACAGCAAAGTGTCCCTGACCAATACCGATGCGCCGGATGGCTATCCCATCAGCGGATTTACCTGGGCACTCATCTATAAAGAACAAAACTATAACAACCGTTCCGAGAAACGGGCACAGAACCTGCTGAACCTGTTATGGTGGAATACCCATGAAGGGCAGCAATACTGTGCAGGATTATATTACGCACCTCTTTCCAAAGAAGCCGCCGCCATAGCAGAGAACATTCTGAGATCGGCTACTTATAAGGGAACACCCGTTTTGCAGGGGAATAATAAATGAGCCGTGCCATGAGTGAAACATTTATCCGGCCACCGGAGCGGAAGAGGGTACATGCAGGTGATAAGACCCTTTCGGTGGAGATCAGGAAAGAGTATCGGTTTAAAATCACGCTGATCATTGCAGCCATAAGCCTGATCGTACTGATCATGGCTTTTGGCTTTACTTTAATTATATCACCGGTAGATTCAGCTAAATCATCTTGTCATGACACAGTTAGAAAATGAATTGCAAGCTTTGAAGAAAGAACTGATCCAAATGTGGGATCTGGTATATTCTCAATTAGATAAAGCCAGGATGTCATTAATAAATTTTGATCAGACGCTGGCCAGAGAGGTGATACAAAAAGAGAAACGCATAAACGGATACGAGTTAAAAATAGACACGGACTGCGAAAATATTTTTGCATTGCACTGCCCCGTGGCCGTAGATCTCCGCTTTGTACTGGCAGCGCTTAAGATCAATTATAACCTGGAGCGCATCGGCGATTATGCTGAAGGCATTGCCCGGTATGTGATTGCTTTACAGACACCTTTTAATGAAAACATTTTAAAAGAAACGCAACTTCTTGCCATGCAGGATAAGGCCATTCATATGCTTGAAAATGCCAGGTATGCTTTTGAAAAAGAGGATTTCGCCAAAGCGAGAACTATCTTTCAGCAGGATGAGACGTTGGATCTTATTAATAAATATGCAGGCAATATTCTCCTATCTTTTGTAGAGAATGACATTCATTATTTTCAGGAAGCATTATATGCGCATTCTATTATTCAAAAGTCGGAAAGAATAGGAGATCAGATCACCAATATTGCCGGAGAGATTATTTTCTACCTCGAAGCAAAAGTATTGAAGCACCGGAAGGAGAACACGAAGAATTAAATTGTCTCCGTTTTGTACACAATAAGCGATCTGTTTAATAAAAAAATGTTCATAAACAGAAAACCTATTTAGAAATTTATTTTAATACATGAGTGACATGAGATATAGAATCCTGGTAGCCGATGATGAAGAAGATATTGTAAAAATTATCCGCTTTAACCTGAATCTGGAAGGTTATACAACGGAGGAAGCAGGCGATGGGGAAAAAGCGTTAGAGATGGCAGGTACTTTCCGGCCTGACCTGATTCTGCTTGACATTAATATGCCGCGAAAAAACGGGATGGAGGTTTTAAAAGAACTAAGAAAGAATTCGTTATTTGATAAAACCCTTGTCTTATTTCTTACGGCATTGAATGATGACCAAACTGAAATGGAAGGGTTTAATTTGGGAGCGGATGATTATATCGTCAAACCAATCAAGCCTAAAGTACTGATCAGCCGGATAAAGTCTTTTCTTCGCAGGATCAATAACGAGGAAGAAAAGGAAATAATCCGTATAAATGATCTAATTATTGACAAGGGGAAATATATGGTAATCTACAAGGGTAACGAGATTATTTTACCCCGTAAAGAATTTGAATTATTGAAATTACTGGCTTCCCGGCCGGGACATATTTTTACCCGCCAGGAAATATCCTATAAAGTATGGAAAACCGATGAAATAATAGATGACGGCACCATTAACGTTCACATTCATAAAGTCAGGCGAAAAGTCGGGAACCTTCTCTCTACCATCAAGGGAATAGGCTACCGGTTTAACATATAATGCGGGCTCTATGAATTTAGTTTGAATACCTCTGTGCCATTCCGATAAGCCTGTTTACTATTTCCACAGTGGGCTTAAACTGAATGACATCAGCCGGTTGTGGATAAAGCAGCCATTGATCCACTTCCTTGTAAAAACCACTGCTAATTCTATCCAGGACTTTTATACCCATCTTTTTCAGTGCCGCAGCATTGCACAGTTGCTCATATTGTCCTTTGATAGGGATCACCAGCAACTTTTTATTCAAATACAAGCCTTCGGAAGGCGTTTCAAAACCCGCCCCTGTAATAATTCCATGGCAGGAAATAAGGCTTTTGTTGAAAGAAGTCTCATTCACAGGCAATAAGGTTATGTTTTCGATTTGGAATATTTTTTTAGCCTGCCTGGAGAATATCTCAAATCTTACATCCTTCATGCTTAAAAAAATAGTTATTAATTCCTTGTCACAATAAGAGGGTAAATAAACGGTTATATACCCTTTATCCACCGCCTCTGCCATCCATATTCCAGATTTTATCACCGGCGGCTCAATAAAATCATCATAGCGGTTAAAATGCAATCCTATATTATAAGCTCCATTAGCATAATTCTTCAGGATCCATTCTCCCATCCTGTCTTTTTTATCCGGACGGGGCGTTTTATTTGTAATAAAACTTGCCTGATGTCCGAAATGGATTGAAGGCACGCCTTTCATTTTACAAGCCAGGGAAGTAATAGCTTCAAAATCGTTTAATACCAGGTCGTATTTTTTTAACGGGAGATCCCTGGCTTCCTTCCGGATGCGTGTGAGATTTAACTGTTTTAATGTCTTGAGATAATTCAGGCTGCCATGGCAAGTGTACTGCAGGCTCAATCCCCGGCTGCGAAAGGCCACCGGGGCATCCAGGGGAAGGGTGCTGTTGCTGCCGCTTAAAAAGATATCCACTTCACCGTATTTTTTCAGGTATGGCAATAATTCCATCGCCCGGCTGATATGACCGTTACCTGTAGCCTGCACTGCATAAAATATTTTCATTTCATCCGGTTTTTTACACAGAAAGAGCCATTACATCAAAAAAAATATCCACTAATTTACTTTTGCCCTCATTTTGTCGGCTTGCACTCAAATCAGACTCCTTGTAATTAAAAATGCTCCATGTTCCGGCATGATATTCAAGGGAAGTGAGGTTTTCCACCCAGTCCCCTGAATTCAGGTAAGTCGTTTTACCAGTGGCATGCTGAAATTCTTTTTTACAAGGCTGGTGAATGTGCCCACAGATAACGTAATCGAAGTGATTGTCTATAGCCAGGTCTGCGATGGTACTCTCAAAACTATTAATATATTTTACCGCACTCTTGACGCTGTCTTTTACTTTTTTGGAAAAGGAGATCTTATCTTTTCCTATCTTTTGCATGAGGTAATTAATGGATCTGTTCAATAATATCAACAAATCATAGCCTTTACTTCCCATCTTTGCCAGTATTTTAGCGCCGCCTTTGGTGGTATTATCAAAAACATCGCCATGGAAAATCCAAGCCTTTTGATCATCTATTTTTAATAAGAACTTGTCAACTAATGTGAGGTTCCCGAATGTCATATCAGAATAGTTACGCAGGACCTCGTCGTGATTGCCTGTAATGTATATCACACGAGTATTGCCCGCCATTAAGCCCAATATTTCCCTGATGACTTCAAAATGTGCACTGGGAAAATAGCGTTTTGAAAATTGCCAGCCATCAATGATATCCCCATTCAGGATAAGCAACCCGGGCTCAATGCTTCTTAAATAGGCTATTAATTCAGCGGCATGACATCCATAAGTTCCAAGGTGGACATCAGAAATAACAGCCACTTCCACTTTCCTCCTTTGCATTTATTTTCATATTTGTTTATGCAAAGTTCCGATACGAAGTTTAACTAAACATTAAGGAACGGTTAATTAATTATTATCAATTAAGCCCTTCGTTGATGGATACGGTTTGTTTTTCATGGTGGCAAACCAGATGATCCGGTTAAACAGGTCATCATTCCCGCCATCAATATGGTCAAACTGGCGTTCGCCCGAATAAAGAGTCATTTTCCTGGCTTCTCCCCGGAGATCGGCAGTACGTTTATTCATTTCGTCTAATGGAATCATGGCGGGGATAAAATGATAGGACGCAGTATCCATGTGCCGACTAAAACAATCGTACATGGGCGTGGCAGTGGCATCTAATGCATTCATCGGCGGAATACCCAATATCTGCTCAATGGTACGCACCATACTGGTCTGATTATAATTATTCTGAATGGTGGCATGCAAGCGGGAATAAGGACTTATGACAAATGCAGTGGTCCGGTAAGCAGACACGTGATCCCATCCATCCTGGGAATCATCCTCAGTAACAAAAATAACGGTTGAACCCCAAAACCGGCTGCGGGAGATTGCCTGAATGATCTTTCCTAATGCGAGATCATTATCTGCTACCATAACTTCCGGCGTAGGGAAACCAGATCGCATACCTGCAGTATGGTCGGCAGGCAAAGCCAGAATCATCAGGTTGGGCCATTGATCACCGGGCAGGCTGTCATATTTGTGAAGATCGCGGATAAATGCTTGCGCCCGGAACTGATCGGGAATTTTATGGCTGTCAAAGCCAGGATAGTCCGGGCTTAACAAGGGTTGTACCCTGGAAAGTGTGGTGGTATTATAAAAAGGGAATGGTTTCTCCCGGAGATATAAAGAGTAGATATTTTCCCATGTAAGCGTATCACTGAAATGAGGGACAGCAGCTTCTCCATAAATCCTTACTGTTTTTCCATGATCAGCCGCATCATTCCAAAGAAAGCCGTTTTTATCGTAAACCAACGCATCATTTTGTACATGGGGGTAACTCCTGAACCAGGCCCTGACGTTCTTTTCAACATAATCTGTTACCATAGACGCATCTGTCCATTGATGGCCCTCTGCAGAGCATTTCCCGGAAACATAAAAATTATCCAGAAGACAAAAATCTTTGGATAGCTGATGTTCATTAGGCGTAACCCTGGCGCCAAAACTGCAAAGGGAAGAATCCCCGTTTCCTTCTTTCATATCCCCTAAGACCTGATCATACGTCCTGTTTTCTTTAATAATGTAAACCACATGCTTGAACAATGAAGGCTCCCCTATCCTTTCAGGCACTGGCTTAGGGTCAATGTTTTTCCCAGGTGGAAGCAAGGCAAGCCTGGCTTTCGCGAGCAAATTAGCCGCATACACGATACGGGAATCATGCTGAAGCTGATGAGATGAAGGAAGTGGGATGCGTGATACTGTAGCCGATTGATGATGCGAATTATATCCTTCCTTTTGATGTACAATGGCACCTTCTCCTTCCAGGTTGCATACATACAGTTGAGAAGCGTCAACCTGTAAACCTGAAGGATAGGCCTCTGTGGGAATAAAGCCTGTAAGCCTGGCTGAAATTTTTAATTGGTTTTCTCTGTTAAAATAGTGCAACTGTATTACGGCTACTGCATTATCCATACCATTTGATACGTAAAGATTATGTCCATTCCGGCTGATGGCTAAGCCATCCGGAGAATCACCGATAAATGGGTCACTCACAGGCGATAGCCGTACGGATATGGAATCTGTTACCTGGTTGGTACGGGTATTAATGATATACACATTATCACTGTTAGCACAAGCTACGAAAGCCCATCGTCCGTCAGGGCTCAGCACGATTGCGTTAGGGTGAAGCCCCACGCGAATAGTGGCTATCCATTGCCCCGAATTTTTGTCAATGACACTTACTGAACCATTATCCACTGCATCCGTAATGCTATCAACATATACTTTTCCCCACGGGATCCCTGCCACAGGCTTTAACGTATCATCCGGAATAACACCTCCCCAGTTAGTAACGAACAATTTAGTACCCGCAATGGTCAGATCAAAAGGTGCTGCCCCGGTGGGGGCTTCCCAGATGGTCTTTCCGTCTTCCAGTCTCATTTTTACAGACCGGTTATTACCATTTAATACAGTATAGAGATAAAATATTCCTTTTTCCTTATGAATGGCTATGGCATTGGATAAAGCCAGTTCGGCAGGCGGTTCCGGATCGAAAGAAAAAGTACGGATGATCTTTGCACTTTTACCATCCCAATAAGCCTCAGCAATACGGGATGAACCTTTGACACCTTTATGCGTATCGGCAATGCTCCAGAATATGCAGATACTGTCTTTTATATTCGCTACTTTCAATCCTGAATAGGTACTGATAAATTTATTCAATAATGGATTCTCCTGCAGGCTCAGCCGGTAAACCAGCTTTTTCTGCTGTGTTTGTATAAAAGCCAAACCATAGCGGTCTTCCACGACTAACAGGTGGCTGTGAGGAATCAGCGCATCATCCAGCGTATGGTTTTCAAGGCCTGAATCACCATACCGGATGATCGTCCCTGCAGGCTCCAACATCCTGTTGTAAGGCATCCAACGAACTTGTTGAGATACATGGGTTTTTTTTATAGTGCGGACCTGGCCGATCCCTTTGACATAAGCGAAACTGAAAAGCATGATTACAAATAAGCTCCGGACTTTTAACATAAAGGAATTTATATAAATTATTTCAAAAGTACTCACATTTCCTTTTTCCCCATATCAATAGCATTTGCATCATTTATTATCTTCAGTGCTGATTACCCTTTCCATCTGAAGTATAGGCGCCAATGTCATTGTTATAGTGGGAATTCCCTTTGCCAAAAGCCGGGGAGCCTGGCTTCAAGTGGAGATCATCAGGATTTACTCTCAGGGACGGATTGGGCGGATTAGTTGGATAATTCACAAACATGGGATCATCCACAGTACTTGCGGATGAAATAATATCCGAAGGCTGGGGCTTCCCAAAGGAACCTGCAGGGTAATAATTATGTCGTAGTGAGTCCACCGTGGCATAAAAATAATTATTACCATATTTTACAGTGGCAGTATCTGCTGTAGGAGTAATGTCCAGCCCATCGTAGTTGTTCACGATTAAGTTATTATACACTCTTGCGGTAGCAAAGGCATCTACCAGTATTCCTCTGCCGGGTTCTGCGGCGCCTCTTCTGAACCCGTTATCCACTACTGTATTGTTATACACATCCACATTCGTTTGAGGGATCTGTAATGTTGTGCTGGTAAAAACTTTAATGGCGCTGCCAGCCCCGCCCCAGATAACGTTATAAGCTATGGCGCCGGTTGGTCCGTTATGCAGGTCAATTCCTTCTCCGTCTGTAGTACCTTCTCCATCAATGGTATTCCTTAAGATATTTATTTTGGCCGGCCCCATAATACCTATACCATTGTCCTGTCCGTCGAGCAGCCAGCAATCTTCTATATCTACATTCACTGGGGATGAAACAGTGATCGTTTGTCTCGGACTGCCTGTCGAATCGGGCCCCCCTGCCCAGTCAATCTTTGTCCATTTAAAAGTTACCGCCTTCGCGCTATCGCATTGAAATCCGCCCCAGTCACCCGGTTTTTTTGCAGTAGAGGTAAACAAAACAGGCTTATCTTTTGTGCCATTGCTTACAATAGTCCCCTGAACATAAAAAGCGCTGTTATTAACGACATAAATAGTCGCCCCCGGCTGAATAAGCAGCGAATCATTTGGCAGTACAGTCACATCCCCGCTTACAGAATAGGTAGAGTCTGACAGCATGACCCCCTTTAATGTTCCTCCTTTTATCTGGGTAGAGGTGATGGAATTGGCAGGTAGCTGCGGAGGCGTGATAAGATGTACTGAACCTTGCTTGGAACAGGAAGTGAGCAGAAATGCTCCGTAGCAAACAGCTAAGACACAGAGCATGATCTTTTTGGGTGTTGGCATGAAGAACGATTTCATTTTAGTTAAGTTTTTAGATGATCAGAAAATATATTTTAAATTAAGCTGATAGCTTGGGCCATAAGTGTATCTTGATACTATTAATGCCCCTTGGGCTTTTACAATAGTAGAGCTATTTAAAAGATTGTTGAATTTCCCCTGAATGGTAAAGTGAGCGCCTAACTCTTTTTGCAGCGATAAGGAGAGGTAAGAAACGGGTTGCTGGTAATAATCTGAATTATAATATATGGAAACCTGGGATAATGTCTCTCCAATATATTGATAAGAGAGCTGCGCATAAAAATGGGCGGCAGTATTCTTATATAACAAAGACAAGTTAACTACATTATCTGACTGGCCTTGAAGAGGTCTTGTTTCGCTTACATGTAAACTGTCTATTTGCTTTAAGTAGTGATCATGGTTGGCCCCATAGTACAATATCTTAGGTGTGGTGATCGCCGAATGGGTGTAAGTGTAATTCCCTTCAAAACCGATATTCCCAAAATACTTCATAAAGGCAAGCTCCAGTCCGTAGTTATGAGCAGTACCATAATTCTCGGGAGTATAATAAACCTGCCCGCTATTCAAACCTTCATTTACCAGTCCTAATTCAATCGGATTTTGAATGATCTTGTAAAATACACCCGCAAAAAATTGCTGCTCGCCACCCGGATAAATCTCGTAACGGAAATCGAAATTATTGGCTACAGCATGCTTCAGATTGGGGTTCCCGCTTTCTATATAATCTAACCCTCTTATTGTATAAGGTACAAGCTCATAATAATTGGGACGTGAAATGGACTTAAAATAAGAAAGCCGTAAATTGGTTTTTCGAGTGAGTTTATATTTAAAGTGAATACTTGGCAATACATCGAGATAGTTAATATACTCTTCCGAAAGCGCCGTAACACTCTGCTTTGAAGTTTTGAAATGCTGGAAAGTCTTTTCAGCCCTTACACCGCCGGATATTTCCATATTACTGATCTCCCATCTTCCCTGAATATAAGTTGCACTCACCTGTTCAGTTGCACGATAGTTATTGGGATCATAGATTCCCGATCCCGCGGAATTAAAAACAGACCACTGCGTATGATAAATATCCGTAAATACCGGCTTACCGCTGGTATTGCTCCCATTGGAGTTTGTGGTTGGAGGCCTTAATGTATAAAGGTCCTGAAGGTTATATCTTGATTTAGATCTGAACAATCCACCTGCTTTTAATTCCAGGGTGCTGTTGATGCCTGCTTTTCCTCTATAGCTTAAGTTTATACGCCCCGTATAATCATGATCATTATTTTTCTGCCAGATCCTTTCAATGCTATTGAAATAGACAGGCGTTTTGGAGTAATCAGGGTTTATCAGAAAATCATTTGTAAGCGTAGCCCTATCGGGTGAATGTTTGCCTGCTTCCGACCAAACGCCTGACCAATCCAACGACAAATGATCATTCAATAACAAATGCCTTCCGGATATTTCTACATTCTCTATATATTGTTTTTGTGTTAATGAACGGTCATTGAGGAATACCTGACCGGTACCAGGCCCTGTACGGCCCGTTCCCACTAATGTGGTATCTGTGCTCAGGCGCGCTTGCGCTATATAAGTATAGAGGAAGAAATTGTTTATGTTGAATTGATTCTTATCATTCAGCTCATAATCAAGGTGCGCAATTAACCCGTTGTTTAATTCATGGGTGGAGCTTACGTTATTTGAAATTTCTATCGGTCTGAGCTGATCGGAAATAAATTCATTTTCCAGTGAAACCGCTGCGAACTGACTTTTATCTCCCAGATAAAGATTTTGCATATTATCTGCTATTACAATACCCGCCTTTTTATTAAAAAAACGATCACTGAACGTAAGGCCTAACGTCCCATTGGGAAGAGCCTGCTTTGTCTGAAAATCTAAATTAGAGCGTGAGAAGTCGCCCGGTTGTGCAGCATAGCCAGGCGGATTCCTTTGTAAAGGGCTCTCTTTCTGAATATCTTTTGTCGGAAAATAAATAAACCTGCGATGGAAGAATACCTGTGAATAACCTATGGAAGCATTGGCGGTGACAGAGAATGAATCGGGAGCATTTCTCATGGACAAGTCTATGGTCCCTCCGATGGCATCGCCTTCCATGCTTGGCATCAATGTTTTGCTTACCGTGATCTTTTGAAGCAGATTTGACGGAATAATATTGAGTGGAACGGATCGTAATTTTTCATCGGGGCTGGGTATCTGTATCCCGTTAATTAATACATTATTATATCTCGGCCCCATTCCCCGGATGATCGCATAAGCTTCATCTGAGGAACTATTCCCTTCAAGCGTGATCCCGGATAATCTCTTCAGCACATTGGCAGCATTAATATCAGGAGAACGTTCAATAGCGGTAGCTGAAATGATATTGGTAATATTACCGGCATTTTTTTCGGCAATACGTGAAGATACTTCCGAAGCTGCATCTAATTTACCAAACACGTTGACCGCACTGATCTCTTCCGTCTTTTCATCTAAATAAAAATTGATTTTAACAATAGAATTTCCCCGGACATGCGTCATTTTTTGTTGTGATAAATATCCTATATACTTCACATAAATAGTGTGAACACCCTGTGATACATTTTTAAATTCATAAACTCCTTTCTGATCGCTTATTTCACCATTGGTAACAGTATCTAAATAGATATATGCCCCGACGACAGGATCTTTGGAAGTCTTATCATATATAGAACCCTTTATGACTGATCCCTGCGCTGCAGTCGAAAAGTAACCGCATACCAGGAAGCTGATTAATATAATAGTCTTTTCCATCAGTGATCTTTTAATATTACGATGCAAAGGAACAACAGCGATCTTACCTTATGATTAAGAGAATTTTAAGATTTAGTTATGAAATTCTGAAGATAGAGATAAGCCAATGGCAATCAATACTCTTCCGACGATAGAATGTTATACTCATGGAAGATAAAAGAGAAGATACCTTGTTAAAACCGAGTAATTGATAAAATAAATATGCGGAAGTTATTTTAGGGTTTCGGTTGAAGTGGATTTCTTCACTTCATCGTAGAGGGCACGGATAAGGCCATCTGCAAGTCCGATTTTAGGAACAAATATTTTCACCGCTCCCGCCCATTGCATTACTTTTATGTATATATCGAGAGCGGGAACAATCACATCTGCCCTATCGGGGCTGAGCCGGAAAGATTTTATTCTTTCATCCACCGTCAGTTTGGAAAGTTCATTGAAGTAATCTTCCAGCTCGCCCAGGTAAAGCGGTTTATTATCCTTTTTACCTGAAAGGGAAGATACTTTATTAATATTGCCTCCGGAACCAATAGCAAGGATATTTTCATAGTGAAGGGTTTTCTTCTTAACAAATTCTTTCATCAAATTCCAATCAGATTTTTTAACCTTGTTTTCCAATAACCCAATAGTTCCGATATTAAAAGAACCTTTTCCTCTCAGTTTATTTTTGCTAAAAATGCAAATTTCCGTGCTTCCGCCTCCTACGTCAATATAAATGTAACTATCAGATTTATTCAACTTTTCGGCAATATGATTTTGAAAAATAAAATCGGCCTCCTGCTCCCCACTGATGATCTTGAGATCTATTTGTGTTTCTTTTAATATTTCAGTTAATATTTCTTCCTGATTAGAGGCATTCCGGAGAGATGCAGTAGCACAGGCTTTTAAGTGATCCACTTCATATACATCCAGCAGGAATTTATAGGCCTTCATCGTTTCAATGATATGGACTTTCTTTTGAGGGGAAATAGCTCCGTTTTTAGACACATCGAATCCCAATCTCAGCGGGATCCTGATTAGGTTCAGTTTGGTAAATGAAGGATCGTGCCCTACCTGTTCCATTACCTGCATGATAAGGAGGCGTGTGGCGTTAGATCCGATGTCAATAGCGGCTAAAATCATGATGTATATATTTTGTTTTTAAGCGTTTGATACCAGATAACCTGAGACCTTATTTTATTTCCTCCGTGACGACAGAATGTATTTTGCTGACTGTTATCCAGCATACGAGCCTTCACATTATCCCTGAATTGTAACTCCAAATAGTCCTTCATCTCTCTCTTGATCATTTCATCTTTAATTCGAACGGTTGTTTCTACCCGGTGATCTAAGTTACGAATCATCCAGTCGGCGGATGAAAGATAGGTTTCTTCCTTACCATTATTATGGAAAATAAATACTCTTGCATGTTCTAAATATTCATCCACTATGCTTATGATATTTATATCCTTTTTCCAATGTTTACGGTGAGAGGCGGCACAACATATCCCGCGTACAATGATCCTTATTTCAACGCCCGCTGCCGCCGCCTGGTATAATTTCTTTATCAGGATATTGTCCGTCAGTGAATTCATTTTCAGAAGAATGGCTGCCGGTTTTTTATTTTTGATATGCCGTATCTCCCGGTCAATAAGCCGGATGAATTGCTTTCGCATACAACAGGGGCTTACCATCAGGTCATAATTACTGTTGGGCTGCTTTAATATTCCTTTGTTCCCCTCAAGCCATTTAAAAAGGCGATTTATATAGGTCATAATACGTTTGTCAGCAGTCAGCAGGCAAAAATCACAATAATATTTTGCGGTATCTTCATTTAAATTGCCAGTGCTGATAAACCCATACAGAACTGGCTCATTGTTTATCAATTTGGTAATAACGCAAGCTTTGGTATGTATTTTCATACCGGGAATACCGATATACACCTTTACTCCTTCTTCCTCGATCATTGTTTTCCAATGGAGGTTAACTTCTTCGTCAAAGCGGGCGCGTAGTTCAATAATAACGATCACTTCCTTTCCATTATTTGCTGCGCTCACCAGGGCATGAATGATTTGTGAATAATGCGCCAGCCTGTAGGCTGTTATTTTAATTTGTTTCACTGTGGGATCAATCGCAGCTTCTCTCAACAAATCAACCAGTGAATTAAAAGAGTGATAAGGAAAGTTCAATAGCACATCTCTTTTTAATACAACTTTCTGCAGGCTGTCTGCATTTGCCAGCAAAGGATGAATGAATGGGGCTCTACGATGACTTTGATCGCTACCGCTTAATATCTGCGGCGGGAAGTGCATAAAATCCTTAAAATTATGAATACGGCTGCCGGGTATAAGGCTGTCACGTTTTGTTGGGTGCATACCAAAATGACGTTTAGGCAGTTTTTGCTGGTGAGCAGATGAGATCAACTACTTTGTTCCATTGTCCACTTGCTTTGATACATCGCAAGGTCAACATATTTTGAGCCCCCTT